>CAZNQC010000134.1:4910-10670 GCA_964574825.1 uncultured Sphaerobacteraceae bacterium
CCTTCATGGCCGTCCTCAGTCTTGGCTCGGGCGACAAGGCGGCAGCGAACCGTGGTTGACGAGGCGTATTGGGAACTGCTCGCCATGTTCGAGCGCGACCTGGGGATCAATCTCTTCGAGGATCCCGGCCAAACCATCTGGTCGGAAGAGATTGTGGCGGCCGAAGAGGCATTTCCCTTTGAAGGGGGAATGCTGGCGCTCACACCGCTACGCTCCCTTGTGATCGAGTACTCTGCCGATACGAAGCCCTCGGATCCAACTGATCCACGCCCCTGGGCACATTCACATGGCCCGGTGATCACGCGTTTCCTCACCCGGCACCTTGGCTCGGCTGATGTTGAGGTCGGCATCCAGGACGCGGATGGAGCGGAATGGCGGCCCGTGCGCGAGATTCCCGATCGAGCCTGGCCAATCCGGATTTTTGTACCCGCCAGCGACGAGTTCGGCTCGGCGGCACGGGATCCGCGCGCCATGCAGCGAATCACCGCCCGGTTGCGCCGGCCCGATGGTTGCCCGTGGGATCGCAAGCAGACGCACGAGTCGCTGGCGAAGAACTTCGTGGACGAGGTCTACGAAGTCGTCGATGCGATCGAGTCGGGCGATCCTGCTTCCATCGCCGAGGAGTTGGGCGACCTCTTTCTGTTGATCATGATGCAGGCCCAGATCGGCCACGAAGCCGGCACGTTCTCGATCGAAGACGTCTATGCCGGTATCGCCCGCAAGATCGTTGGACGACACCCGCATGTCTTCGGCGAAGCAGTTGTCGAAACTGATGCCGATCTTTCGGGCGTCTGGGCGGCGGCCAAGGAACGAGAGCAAAAAGAGGGACGGAAGCACGGCGGCAAGGATGTCGACGGCGAACCCTTCTCCATGCCAGCCCTGACCCGCGCGACCAGGATCCTGGCCAAATCCCCTGTTGCAGATAACGACAACACGCCGGAATTCCTCCGCATCGTCGGTGAAATCGTCGCCCGCGGCGAGGACCCGGACGCCATTTTGAAACAACAATTGCGTGATTATGTCTCGCAAGGTATGACGTAAATGTAGGGGCCGACTCAATGTCGGCCCGGATTTCACACACCACCTATCCCTCCGGGACGTTGCTACCCGGAGTCACCAGGGAGAACATCACGGCATGCAGGTACAGGAATTGACTCCGGAGATCATCGGTCGTATCACCTGCGGCGCGCTCCGGGCGGAGAATGCAGGCGAGCAGGTCACGCTCAAGGGCTGGGTCAATCGCCGGCGCGATCTCGGAGGTCTCATCTTCATCGACCTGCGTGACCGGTATGGCATCACCCAGGTCGTCTTCAACCCGCAGATCGCCCCCGAGGTGCACGAAGCGGCCAGCGCCCTCCGCAATGAGTACGTGATCGAGGTCAGCGGCACCGTCAACGTCCGGCCGGAAAACACGGCCAATCCGCGCATGGCCACGGGTCAGGTCGAACTCGAAGCCCACGCCCTGACCGTGCTCAATGAAGCGAAGACGCCCCCCTTCTACATCAATGAGGATGTCGACGTCGACGAGTCCCTGCGCCTCAAGTACCGCTATCTCGACCTGCGCCGCCAGAAGATGCAGCAGAACATCCTGCTCCGCTACGAACTGGTCCGCCACATCCGGAATTACCTTGATGTTCGCGGCTTCGTCGATGTCGAGACCCCGCTCCTGATCAAGAGTACGCCGGAGGGTGCTCGCGATTTCCTGGTGCCGAGTTCCGGCTTCCCGGGATCGTTCTACGCGCTCCCGCAGTCGCCGCAGCAACTCAAGCAGTTGCTGATGGTTTCTGGTCTCGACCGGTACTACCAGATCGCCCGGTGCTTCCGCGACGAAGCCCAGCGGGCCGACCGCCAGCCCGAATTCACCCAGCTCGACATCGAGATGTCGTTCATCGACGAAGCCGACATCATGGCGCTGATCGAGCAACTCTACATTGAGCTGACGAACGACCTCAGCGACAAGGTCATCCTGCAGACACCGTTTCCGCGCCTGACCTACGCCGAGTCGATGGCTCGCTTCGGCAACGACCGGCCGGACCTCCGCTTCGGCCTGGAATTGCAGGACGTCTCCGCCGCGCTCGCCAGCACCGAGT
This sequence comes from uncultured Sphaerobacteraceae bacterium, assembly GCA_964574825.1. Lineage (GTDB taxonomy): Bacteria > Chloroflexota > Chloroflexia > Thermomicrobiales > UBA6265 > JACCYX01. Next base: position 7,001 of record CAZNQC010000134.1, read on the forward strand.
TCAAGGCCTTCGCCGGGGTCCTCGCTGCGGGTGGCCAGGTCAAGGCGATCGTCGTGCCGGGTTGCGCGCACTACACGCGGAAGCAAATCGACGAGGTCACCGAACTGGCGAAGTCAGCCGGCGCGAAGGGCCTGGCAACGATCCAGCTCAACGACGAGGGGATTCGTTCGCCGATCGCCAAGTTCCTCTCCGAGACCGAAATCGAGGCCCTGACGACTGGTATCGGCGCGACGACCGGCGACCTTGTCCTGATCGTCGCGGACCAGCCGGCAGTCGTCGCCAAGACGCTTTCCGCCCTACGCGACGAGTTCGGCAAGCGCCTCGAACTGGCCGATCCCAATGTGATGGCGTTCTGCTGGGTCTATGAGTTCCCGCTGCTCGAATGGGACGAGGACGGTAACCGCTGGGACGCCACCCACAACCCGTTCTCAGGCTACTACGCCGAGGACGAGCACCTGCTCGACAGCGATCCTGGCGCCGTCCGGGCCAAACAGTACGATCTGGTCGGTAACGGCAATGAACTCGGCGGCGGTTCGGTCCGGATTCACGACCGGGAGAAACTCGCGCGCATCTTCTCGCTGATGGGCCACAAGCTCGAGGACCAGGCCGAACGCTTCGGCGCCATTCTCGATGCGCTCGAATACGGCGCCCCGCCCCACGGCGGCATCGCGATGGGTATCGACCGCTTCGCCATGCTCCTGGCCGACGAGGATTCGATCCGCGATGTGATCGCGTTCCCGAAGAACCAGCGCGGCATCGACCTGATGTTCCAGGCACCGGCCGCCGTGGCCACTGAGCAGCTCGACGAACTTGGTCTCGATGTCCAGCAGGCGAAACTAGCCGCAACCGAGGAGTCCCTCACCCAGGCCGAGTCGTAGGCAATATCCGCAACAGTCACTCAATCGAAACCGGAAGGCTGGAACCCCAGCTTTCCGGTTTCGCCGTTTACGGAAAGTCGCGTTAACAATTGGCAGAGGGACAATGCAACGTTTGTGACGCATGGATCCGATCTGGACGGAGCTGAAACAGTGCCCGGCTCGCCTGAGCCAGTAGGGAAGTCCCAGCCGACCTCACATTGATTGTTTGGCCGATAGCGTGTGGTCGGCGTGTGGGCTTTCCCCTGTGTCGAGGTCGCCATCACGGCGTTTGAATTGCACCCAAGTGGTAGTGGCCTTGTTGACACCACATCAACTCCCCCCGATCATCCTGCAAAGACGGGAAAACTCATGTCGACTTCAGGGCGGATGGAGGAGCGATGGCGAACCTGGCCTGGACCACAGAGGACGACCAACGGTTGCTGGCGATCAGGGATGACCTCCTGCAGGTAAGCACTGCCTCGGCCTGCCAGCTTCTGATTTCCGCCGGTTGGCGCAACGCGTACATGGTCGGCCTGCTCCCTCTTCGACCCGCCGGACTTGGCGTGCGAATCGTTGGGCGCGCCCGCACCTGCCGCTACCTGATGCGGCGGGGCCCCGATCAGGGACACAACCCCGAAGCGCGTCGAGTATCACCCGAAATCGTGGCGATCGAGACGATTGACGAAGGCGACATCTTTTGTGTCGACGCCCTCGGCGTGCCGACGTCCGGCATCATCGGGGACATCCTCTCCGCCAGATTGCAGGCTCGGGGCGTGCAGGCGGCGGTGATACACGGCGCCGTGCGGGATTCGCCCTACATCAATCAGCTGGGGTTCAAGGTGTATTGCTCAGCGGTCCATCCGGCCCACAGCGGGCGCGACCTGGAGCCGGTGGACTTCGACCAGCCGATCAACATGGCTGGCGTGCAGGTGCGGTCCGGGGACATTCTCCTTGCCGATGATGAGGGCGTGATTGCGATGCCGCTGGAACAGGCGGAGATGGTGGCACGCCTGGGACCGCCCAAGGAGCGCCTTGAAGCGTGGATTCGGGACAAGGTCGTGGCCGGTGGATCGGTGCATGATTTCTACCCGCCAAATCCCGAACAGTTGGCAGCCTACGAACGCGAAACTGGTGAGCGCTACGAACACTGAAGAAGGGCTCGATGAAGATCACCGACATCCGCACCGCTGAAATCAAGGGACATGGGTACTCGACCTATGTGCGCGTCTACACCGATGAGGGAATCATCGGCAATGGCGAGTGCATTCATGGCGGCGAAGGGTGCCCAGCCATGGTGCACGCGCTGAAGCAGTACCTCATTGGCGAAGACCCTCTGAATGTGGACCGGCTGTTCGAGAAGATGCGTCGTTCCCGCCTGTTCGACGGCGCCATGGCCGGCGCCACGGTCACCGCAATGACCGGCATCGAAATCGCCCTCTGGGATGTGGCTGGCAAGGCCCTCGGCGTGCCGGCCTACCAACTGCTCGGTGGCAAGTTTCGCGATACCGTTCGCCTCTATTGCGACAGTCACGCGGGGAAGGATTTTTCACCTGAGGCGTATGCCGAGCGAGCGCGGGAAGTCGTTGCGCTTGGATTTGATGCGTTGAAGTTCGACGTCGATGAGACCGAGACCGGATTTCGCACGGATCAGTGGAACTGGCACGCATCGAGTTCGGAAATAGCGTGGATGGTGGAGCGAGTCGCCGCCGTGCGCGATGCAATCGGCCCCGATATCGATCTGGCAATTGACATGCATGGACGGTACGACATAGCCAGCGCGATAGCCGTGGCGCGGGCGATGGAACCATTCAACCTCCTGTGGCTGGAGGAGCCTGTTCCGCCCGAAAATGTGGCAGCCCTGCGCGAAGTGAAGCGCGCGTCGCCGGTTCCTCTTTGTTCAGGTGAAAACCTGTACTTGCGGTGGGGCTTTCGGGATTTGCTGGAGCAGCAGGCCGTCGACTTCATCATGCCGGACATTCCCAAGTGCGGCGGACTCTCCGAGTGTCGCAAGATCGCCAACATGGCCGAGGTCTACTACGTCCCGCTGGCGCCACACAACGTGTGTGGGCCGCTGGGCACCATGGCGTCGGCCCATGTCTGCGCGTCGATTCCGAACTTCCTCGTCATGGAGTGGCACTGGATTGACTACCCCGGCTGGGAAGACCTCACCATCCAGGACGCGCCCGTGATCCAGAACGGGCATGTGGTGTTGACCAATAAACCGGGCATCGGAATCGAGGTCAACGACGAGGTCGCCAGACAGTACCTCCGCCCGGGAACCGAGTTGTTTGGCGAGCGACCATAGTGCCCCTCATGTTCTGGTGGCTGGACCATCCAACCGCTCTGCCTTCATACCAACTGCGCCCGATACGCTAAATGTAGGGAGTCTCGGCCCGCGCCAAAACGACAGATTCGCCCTGTAGAAATGGCGCGGGCCTGTGACTCCTCCCCGTGGCCGCGTTCAGTTCCCCTGTTGTCGGGCTGGCGTCACCGCTGGCTGAACCGCTCCTGCAGGAGTTCGCGGGCCACCGACTCTTCATCCCACGGCACGGCCGTGTCGCCGATCACGATCGAATTCTCGTGACCCTTGCCTGCCAGCACGACCAGGTCGCCTGGCTCGGCCCGATCGAAGGCGGCCGCAATCGCTTCCCGCCGGTCCTCGATCAGCAGGTAAACGACCCCTTCCTCACCCTCCGCCCCCGCGGCGATGTCGCGGAGGATGTCCATCGGAACTTCGTGGCGCGGATCCTCGTTGGTGAAGATCGAGAGGTCGGCCAGATCGGTGCAGGCCCGGCCCTGGAGCGGGCGCTTGG
>CAZNQC010000135.1:0-5956 GCA_964574825.1 uncultured Sphaerobacteraceae bacterium
ACAACAATTCAGCCTTCGGGGTGAGGTGAGACCGTCGAGTAATGGCGGCCAATTCCTGACCGGCGGTATAGCCCGCTAGCATCTGTGGGAGCACAGACGCACGATCCGGTGAAACTCCGGAGCCGACGGTATAGTCCGGATGGGAGAAGGCGTTCGAGAGTTATCCACCGCATGGTGGATTGCTGTCGCCGCTCCGCAACTATCGCCCGGGGGCTCTCGCAGCCGTCGGGCGTTTGTCGTCTCGATGGCCCGTGAGGGCTCCTGGTCGGAGTCGTGAGGCTGGCATGCCGCAACGCATGCCCTGGCCCACACTCGGACCGGGACCCTTTGTTCAGGGTCTATGCTTCGCCTCCTGCTCCGCCGACTCCTGGTTACAGCCATAACCGTGCTTGCCGCCTCCACGGTGGTCTTCGCGCTGGTCCATGCTGCTGGAGACCCGGTCGACGGATTCCTGGCGCCCGGCGCTTCACCCGAAGTCCGTGCCGCCGCCAGGGATCGCCTGGGACTCAACGATCCGCTGGCCGCGCAATACCTGCACTACCTGGGCGATACCGTCCGCGGCGACTTCGGCCAATCCTGGCGCAACCACATGCCCGCCTCCGAAGCCGTGCTCGAACGGCTCCCGTCGACGTTGCGCCTGGCCACTGCCGCCATCCTCATCTCGTCACTGGGCGGTGTCATCATCGGTGTGGTTTCAGTCTGGTCGGGAAACACCTGGCTCCGCCGCTCGGTCCAGGTATTCGGCATGTTGGGCCAGGCGATCCCGGCGTTCTGGCTCGGCACTCTGGCGATCCTCATCTTCGCCGTTCGCCTCGGCTGGCTGCCCTCGTCCGGCAGCGCTGGTTGGCAATCGCTTGTTCTCCCGGCTTTTACACTGGCAGCCTATCCCGGTTCCATGATCGCCCGCATGACGCAGACATCTCTCCTGGACGTGCAGCAACAGCCCTACCTGACCACCGCCCGGGCGAAGGGCCTCTCGTCGGTCGCCGTCTGGGTTCGCCATGCACTCCCGAATGCGTTGCTTCCGACCCTCGCCCTTGTCGGTGTCCAGGCCAGCTTCCTCGTCGGCGGCACCATCGTCGTCGAGTCCGTCTTCGCCTATCCCGGCATCGGCCGCCTTGCACTCCAGGCTGCAACCGAGCGCGATCTGCCCGTCATCCAGGCCTTCGTCGTCGTCACGGTGATTCTGGTCGGTCTGGTCAACCTCGGCGTGGACCTGCTTGCCCGGCTGATCGACCCTGCCGTGCGCCCAGGCGCCGGAAGGTGGGCGTTCAATGGCTGACCTCGCCTACCGCGCCCCGGCGATCACACCGGTCGAAGATCATCCATCCACTCCGGATGGCTCCCGAACCCGGATCTGGCTCCCGCTGCTCCCGCTCGCGGCACTCCTCGCCATCGCCTGCATCGGTTGGTTGCCCGGCGTGGAGCCCTTCCGGCAGGATCTCGTCAACCGCCTCCAACCGCCCATTGGCTGGGGTGGAACCTGGGCACATCCCGCCGGCACCGACAGCCTCGGCCGTGACCTGCTGGCCCGTGTCGCCATCGGTACCCAACTTTCACTGTTCATCGGGCTGGTCGCGGCCATACTTTCGGCCGCAATCGGCGTGATACTTGGCCTGTTGGCTGGTATCGCTGGCGGCGTGCTGGACGATCTCGTCACCGGTCTCTCCGAACTCGTACTATCCATCCCGACGATCGTGGTAGGCCTGGTTGTGGTCGCCACCCTTGGCCAGGGCCTGCTGAATCTCATCGCCCTGCTCACCCTCACGGCCTGGGTCACCCAGGCGCGAGTGCTTCGCCTGCAGGCCCGCTCGGTCATGCGCAGCGACTACTTGCTGGCCGCTCGCGCGCTCGGCGGAACCAACCTGCACCTCGTTTGGCGGCATGTGTTGCCCAATGTCCTGCCATTGGTGGTCGTCGTTTTCTGCCAGCAGGTCGCGGCCATCATGATCTGGGAGTCATCCCTGACCTACCTTGGCGTCGGACTCCCAATCGAGCGTGTGTCGCTGGGCGGCCTGATTCGCGACGGCCAGCAGCACCTCTTCGATGCGCCCTGGCTCGGCATCGTCCCCGGCGTTGTGCTCGCCCTGGCCGTCATCTCGTTCAGTGTCGCGGCCGGCTGGGTTCAGGAATGGTTGCTGCCCGGCCAAACCCGGCCAACCTGGCGCAACCGATCGCCATGATCGTCTGCGCCTCGCCGAATGTCAGAACCCGACGATCCCTCAGTCCAAGGAGCAGTTGATCAACGTGAGAACCAACCGACGAAACCTGGTAGTTGCCGGCACCCTTGCCGGATTTGCCACCACCATAGCCAACTCTGGCCAGGCCCAGCCGGCAACACCACAGCAGGAACTGCTCGCCGACCTGGTGATCGATGTCGCCGGTGGCCCTGACAATCTCGATCCTGCCCTGACCCGATCGGTCCGGGACTGGTCAATCCTCCACGCTATCTACGATTCCATCCTGGACCTCTCCGAATCGGGGGAGCTCCGACCCCTCGCCGCGTCATCCTTCACCACTGTCGACGATCTCACCTTCGAAGTCGTCCTGCGCGAGGACATGGAATTCCACGACGGTTCGCCAGTCACCAGCGACGCCATCGCTCGCTCAATCGCCTGGGTGCAGGAGTCGGAGGGGCCTGCAGCCGGCAATTTCGGCATCATCGCGAGCGTTGAAATCGTGGACGATCTCACCGCCCGCATAGTCACCGCCGAGCCAGCCCCATGGCTGCCCTCCCAACTGGCCGTCTGGATGGTCCTCTTTCCCGCCGGGATGACAACGGAGTCCTTCCAGGCCGCACCGATCGGATCGGGGCCTTACCGGTTCGTGTCGCAGGTCGCCGGGGGCGAAATTGTCCTCGAACGCAACCCCGCCTATCCCCTCGACAGCCCCAAGGGAACCGCGATTGCCGAGCGAGTTACCTATCGCTTCGTCCCCGAGGCGACGACCCGTGTCGCTGACCTCGTGACCGGCACCGCCCAGATCGTCGATGGACTGGGACCGGAGCATTTGGCCGCCGTGATCGATGCCGGGGGCGAGACCCTCGAATCGCCCGTCCTCGGCACCTCGTTTCTGCGGATGGTCAACGACATCGCGCCCTTTGACGATGCTCGCGTGCGTCAGGCCATCAATCACGCCATCGACATCGAGACGATTGGCCTGGCGCTGGTCTCGGAGGAAGTGCATCGCCTGGCCTCGCTTTACCCCGATGACCGCAGCATCGGCTTCGATCCCAACCTGGCGCCGTTCACCTATGACCCCGATCGCGCTCGCGAACTCCTGGCCGAAGCCGGCGTTCCTGATGGCTTCTCCGCCACCCTGCAATACACCGGAGGCGGTCGGGCAGATGTGATGGAGGCGATCGCCGCCAATCTTGCCGATGTCGGAATTGACCTGACGATCGAGACCATCGATCTCGCAACATTCAACGGCTCATGGCAGTCGCCCGAGTCGGCTCCCTTGCGCTTTGTTTCCTGGCGCCCGGTCTATGATCCTCACACACTGCTGGGCCTGATGTTCTCGTCGTGGGGACCTCTTTCCCGCTACGCCGATGACGAGGCTGATGCCCTGATCGCCGCTGCGGCCGTCGAAGCCGACACGGCAACGCGCAGGGCTACCTACGAAGATCTCGGCCGCTACTTCCAGGAGTCGCCACCCGCGGTCTTCCTCTGGAATCTCACCTCGACCTACGGCGTGCGAGACGGCGGTACCGAATGGTCTCCACGCGGCGATGAGTACATCCTGCCAATGAAGAGGTCCTGAACATGAAAATGGTCCCCACCGCCTTCCCCACACACCTGATTTCCGCGCTCTCGCGACGACAACTCCTGGCCGGTGCGGGCGTACTGGCCGGAGGCGCGGGCCTCGCTGGCACTTCTGGACGTCTGGCGTTCGCGCAGACGCCAGCGGCCGATACCGACCTTCGGGACGAACTCGTCATCGACCTGGCTGGCACTCCTGACTCAATCGATCCCGCTCTCGCCTATGCGCCACGCGATTGGTCCATCGTTCACGCCATGTACGACGCGCCGGTCACCATCAATGACAGCGGCGAGGTCGTGCCTCTTGCCGCCGAGTCGTTTGAAGTGGTCGACGATGTCACCTGGGAACTCCGTCTCCTGCCCGCTATGACCTTTCACGATGGCTCCCCAGTGACCGTCGATGCGCTGGTACGATCGCTCGATCACGTCCTCGCATCTGAATCCGACGCCGCAGGATTGTTCACCGTTATCTCTTCGATTGATGTTGTGGATGACCTCACCTGCCGGATCGTTACTGCGGAACCCGCTCCCTGGCTTCCGGCCCAGATCGCCGTCTATCTCGTTCTCCTTCCCGAGGTGGCTGATCGATCGGAGCTGTTGACCGCACCGGTCGGTTCTGGACCGTACCGGTTTGAATCGCAGGAACCCGGCACCTCGATCACACTCACGCGCAATCCGGAGTGGGTCACCTCGGGCAGTAAGGGGTATCCCATTGCCGAACGAGTCACCTATCGCTTCGTGACTGAGCCCTCGACCCGCATCGCCGACCTCGCGACCGGCGCCGCTGGTCTCATTACCGAAATTCCTCACGACCAGATGCAGGCGATCGCCGATGGTGGTGCCCAGCCGGTTGAAGTGTCCGTCGTTGGTACGCACTTCATTCGCATCGCCACCGATGTCGAGCCGTTCGACCGCCCGGAAGTGCGCCAGGCGTTGAATCTCGCCATTGATGCCGAGGCCATCGCTCAGGCCCTGGTCTCTCCCCAGGCCCATCGACTGGCCAGCCTGTTCCCCGACGACCGTGCCCTTGGCTTTGACTCAGCCCTTGCCCCATTTGCCTACGATCCGGACGCTGCCCGTGAGGCTCTCGATGCCGCCGGCGTGGACACTATTGACGCAGTTCTCGAAGTCACCACAGGTGCTCGGCTCGACGTTGCCGAGGCCATCGCTGCCCAGTTGGCGGAGGTTGGGATCAATCTCACGGTGCAGGTGAGCGACTACGCCACGTTCAACGGCACCTGGAATGACCCGGCCGCTCCCGTCCTGCGCCTGATCACCTGGGCACCGCTATTCGATCCGCAGTCGTTGCTGGGACTGGTATTCGCCAGTGACGGGTATTTGTCTCGCTACGCCAACGCCGAGGTGGACACCCTCATCGCCGCAGCTGGGTCCGAGACGGATCCGGCAGCCAGGCAGGCAACCTATGCCGATCTCGGGCAGGTGATGCAGGTCGATCCTCCAGCCATCTACCTCTGGAACCTGACTTCAGGCTACGGGGTCGCTGCCGACCTGACCACCTGGGCACCGCGTGGCGATGACTACGTGCTGCCGCTGACCTCCGGGACCCCATCGTGAGTGCCGATGCACTCTCCAGCCTGGACGATTTGATTCGGGGCCGCTCGTCCGTGCGGTCGTTTTCGGATGAACCGGTGGACGTGGCAGTGGTCGAACGGGCCATCGCTGCGGCTGGCTGGGCACCTTCGCCGCATGGCACGCAGCCATGGCGCTTCGTCGTTCTCGAAGAACCCAAGGTCAGGCAGAAATTGGCGGCCGCCATGGCCACCGATTGGCGAAGGCAACTGAAGCTGGATAGCCTCGATGAGGTCACCATCGAACGGCGCCTGGCCAATAGTCGCGACCGGTTGGAGCGGGCGCCGGTGGTGGTCATCGCCTGCCTCTACCTCGGCGACGCCCATCCGTATCCCGATCCGGAGCGTCAACGCGCGGAGTACCTCATGGCCGTGCAAAGCCTCGGTGCTGCCGCCCAAAACTTCCTGCTTACGGTTCACGCCGCAGGACTCTCGGCTGGCTGGATGTGTGCCCCGCTCTTCTGTCCCGACCTGATCCGCGATGTGCTGCACCTTGACGACAGTCTGGAACCGCAGGCGATGTTCCCGGTTGGCCACATGGCCAACCCACCTCGCCGCCGGGACCGCCGATCCCCCGAGTCGCTCATTGTTCGTGTAGACCCTGCC
>CAZNQC010000135.1:6056-10614 GCA_964574825.1 uncultured Sphaerobacteraceae bacterium
ACGGTCCAGGCCAGCACGACCCCAATCAGGAGCAGCACGCCCAACACAATCAGGTAGTTGCGCTGCAGCTGGCTGAGCGGAATCGCATCGCCGCCAATCTGCCAGGGATCTGGGCTGGGGCGAACGGCGTCGCCGGAGAGCACCTGTCGTGCCTGTCGTATGCGGCTGTTTCTGGTCTCTACATCATCAACATCGGACATCTGGGACCCTCTCTCTAAGCGGGGTAGCTCACTCGGGAGTATCCCACCTCTTTCGTGCGGTCCGTTCCGCTGCAATAGCGGAAGCAGGACGGACATTTCGGCCACAAATGGCGCTGATTGGTCCTCCGCGTTCCCGAACCTGACTCAAGAGACTGCGCCAATTGTTGAGTGTCGACACGGCGGGCCGGACCTGCCGCGATCAGGTACGAGGTGTTGCGCACAGGGATTGAGCGGCTGGTGTCCGCCCTGCCAATTGACGCAGTCTCTAGTTCGGCGGAATCGGCTTGTGGCGGTCAGTCTCCAATCCCGCGACCCGATGCCACAACAGTAAGACGACCAGCTTGACGGCTCCTGCCAGCACCAACATCAACCCGATCAACTGCCAGAACTCACCATTGTCGACGTTCAGGCCGATGAGGAGCGAGATGCCCCCGAGCGCCACCAGGAGCCACGATGTGATATGAAGGTGCCGCAGCCGAATGGCCTTGATGGGGTTCACGTCCGCTTCTCCGCTGTGACGATCAACCGCTCGGACATCCCGTCGAGGGGATCGAGCTGGTACGAGCCGTACGTCGTCGGCTCGCCAAAACCCGCCTCCTTCAACATCAGCGCGAGTTCGGCCAGGTAAACGTAACGCAAGGTGAACCCCGTGTGGAGTCGGCGCAGTCCGCCATCTGGCGAGGTCAGATCGTACCAGAGGCGTGTCTCGATCGTCTGCGCATGAACGTCGATCTCCCGATGAGCCCACTTCTGAGCCATCGTGCCGTCACCCATCTTCCCCGTCCACTCAAGCAGGGTGAGACCGGCAATCTGTTCCAGGTAGTCTGGAGTCGGATTGATCACGTCGATCAGCACGCTGCCGTCGTCCGTCAGGGCACCGGCAACAGCCTCTAGCGAACGGATTTGGTCGTCCTGCGTTTCGAGATGCATCAAGGCATTGAGCGAATAGATCGCCAGCGTGAACGGGCCACCCGGCGCCTGGTCCGCCGCTCGCATATCGACCTTGCCAACTGTGGCAGAAGCCGGTTGCTCCAGGGAATCCAGACGGAGTCCCGCACGGCGCAGCATCGCTTCGGAGACATCGATCCCGACGACCTCCAGCCCGGCCTCGGCCAGCGGCGCCAGCACCCGGCCTGATCCGCAGCCAAGTTCCAGGAGCGGACCATCCATCTGTTCGGTCAGCGAGAGATAGAGGTCGATGTCATCATCGAATGAGTCGTGCTCGGCATCATACAAGGTGTCGATGACGAAATATGGGTCGACGGCCAGGTTCAATCCAGTCACGGCTAGAGTCCCGTATCTGGCACGCTGGCCAGCAACTGTTCGATTACCTGATCCGGCGCGATGTCGTTCGCTTCGGCGTCGAAATTGAGCACGATCCGGTGCCGCAGCGCTGGCCGCGCCATTGCTCGCACATCGTCATAAGCCACGTTGGCCCGCCCATCGAGCAGCGCTCGCAACCGAGCCGCCATTACCAGGGTCTGTGCCCCACGTGGGCTGGCGCCGTATCTCACGTATTGCCTCACCAGGCCCGGCGCGCTCGCTTCTCCAGCATGCGTCGCCATCACCAGGCGAATCGCGTAGTCGAGCACCGAATGCGCCAGGGGCACATGCCGGGCCGTTTCCGTGATCTGCAGCACATCGTCTCCAGTGATGACGGGAGAGACCGATTGGTCGTCCGCCCCCATCGTTCGGGAAACGATCACGGCCAGGTCTTCGGCACTGGGGAACGGAACCTCAACCTTGAAAAAGAAGCGGTCGAGTTGGGCCTCCGGCAGCGGATAGGTGCCTTCCATCTCCACCGGGTTCTGCGTGGCGAGCACGAAGAAAGGGCGTGGCAGCTGGTGCATGTGGTTGGCGACAGTCACCGTCCCTTCCTGCATGGCCTCCAGCAGGGCGGCCTGGGTCTTTGGTGTCGCCCGGTTGATCTCGTCTGCCAGCACGATGTTCGCGAAGATCGGCCCCGGTTCGAAGGCGAATTGCCGCCGGCCTTCGGGTGTCTCCGCCAGGATGTTGGTGCCGGTGATATCGGCTGGCATCAGGTCGGGGGTGAACTGGACCCGGCTGAATCCCAGTTCCATCACGTCACCTATCGTGCGCACCATCCTCGTTTTGCCAAGGCCGGGCACCCCTTCCAGCAGCACATGCCCACCGGCCAGAATCGCAATCAGCAGCTCATCAACCACCCGGTCCTGGCCGACGATGATCTTGCCGATCTCGTTCCGGACGGTCGCCACCTTCTCTCGCACGGCTTGCGGGGCGAGTTGTTCGATATCGGAGTGCATTGGCGTCAGTCCTTGCGATGGAATGCCGCACAGAGGCGCAGCCTCACCAGACTACGGACGGTTCTCTAGAAACGGTACACCATCACCAGCGCCCAGATGGCGAGGAGGATGAGATTGAACAGTCCAAACCCCATGGCTATCAGCACGATCTGAACCTTGGGCGATGGTGGCCATAGTTGCCAGTCCTTGCCTTTGGCGATGTCAGCAGTTGCAGCAGTCGACGCTGCGTCTGATGCTGAGTCAACCTGCTCGGCCGGCTCTCCGGTCTGAAGGGGTTCGTCGCTAGAGTGTTTCATGACGCAACTCCTGACGTTCGGCCTCCCGGAAGTCTTCGGCGGCGCCTCGTCGCAGGTTCAGCAGGTAGAGCACCATGCCGACCACGATCAGGCTGAGGAACGTGATCGAGCGGTCGAGCAACGCAATCGCCACTGCCGTCGATCGAGCGATGCCGAACTGTGGCAGGATCCAGATCATGAACCCCTCTACAAATCCCACGCCCGCCGGAGTGAACGGAATGATCGTCACCAGCGCACTCAGCAGCGCCACCACCACGGCTTCGGAGAACGTGATCTCTGCCCCGAGCGATCGTGCCACCAGCAACACCCGTACACCATCGAGCAGCCAGATGAACACGCCTAACCCCATGTACGGCAGTGGGCGTGACAGGATGGTGAAAATGCCTTGATTGAGTCGCTGGTAGTGGCCGCTGAATCGGCTGGGCAGCATCCCCTCGATCCGATTCCGAAACAGGTACAGACAGGCCGCACCTATCACGCCCAGCAGCACCACGCCGAGTCCCAGCAGAAATGCCTGCTCGGCCCGGCCTGGCGCGTGCGTACCAAAGACCATCATGCCGGCCACCATCACGACGCCGACCATCACCACCACGTCGATCAGCCGCTCGGCCAGGATCGTGCCGAATGACACGCCGAACGAGACCTTGTTCTGGTCCTTCAGCAGGTAGCTGCGGTAGGCGTCGCCCAGTCTGGCCGGCACGATGCAATTCACGAAGAGTGACAGCACGATCATCTGCCAGGTGGACGAAATACTGGGCAGTGTGTAGCCAGCTTCCGCCGTCACCCCTGCCCGGTCCAGCATCATTCGCCAGCGAACGGCGCGAATCAGCACACCGACGTAGTACGCCGCGAATGCTGCCACCAGCATCGTCTTGTTGGCGCGCTGAATCTGCGACCAGACATCCGAAAACGAGATGTCGAGTCCGCGCACCAGGAGCCAGATCACCAGGATTGCGATACCGAAAGAGATCAGGGTGCGAGGTTGGAGCAGGCGCCGGCCCAGAGAGGGAGGACTCTGGGTCGCCACGTTTTCCGAATCATCTCGGGGCAATGATGAACCGTCCGCTGGCGGCTCGGATGGAACACGCGCCTGTGCCTGCGGGCTGGCTGGAGTCTCGAGATCCATGTGGTAACTCGGTTGAGGGGAAGGAATCCCGGGCATACAAGGAAGTGCGTGTCCGGAAAGGACCGCATCCGGGCTAGTGTACCCCGGCCAGACTATTGCTGCCGATTGGCCTTCCTTTGGTCACGACATAAGGACCCTACCATACCCTCAAATGGGCCGACGCAGTGTACGAACGAGCAATTTCGCCAAATGTGGCGAGATTTCGCCTCCTCGATGCGTACGAATAGTAGGGATCGGAGATGAGCCGACGCGGTACCGCGCTGGCCAGCGCCATCCCAGGTAGGGGACTCAATGTCTGCCCAGCTCTGCTATTTTCTACTTTCTATTTCCTATTTTCTTCGTCCTCACCCAGGCATCGTTCCACGGTTTATCGCGGTAATTCCGCGCTAAATAGGGCACCAAAAACCCTATGGAATCAACGAAACCGTCAATTACCGAATTAGCGAATTTGCGCGGAGCGAAACACACGCATCCCATGCCTGTTCATTGATGCAGGGCGTCGACACCGCCGGCCACCTGGCCCGTCCCGTCGGGTGACAGACGCCCACCCTATTTGACCCAGACATCCACGGGAGTCCCGTCATGCTCGCCTTTCATCGTTCCGAACGTCCTGCTCCTCTTCGTCTGGGGCTTGCGAACCACTACCTTGTC
>CAZNQC010000136.1:0-10613 GCA_964574825.1 uncultured Sphaerobacteraceae bacterium
GCCATCACGCCATGCGTGTAGTGCGGCTTCGGAGCCTCCCACTCGGTCATCCGGGCGGCGATCTCGTCGTCCGTCAGCTCCACGTTCAGGGTCCGGTTGTCGGCGTCGATCACGATCGTGTCACCTTCACGCAGCGCCGCAATCGGCCCGCCAACGGCAGCTTCCGGGGCAACGTGGCCGATCATCAGTCCGCGCGTCGCGCCACTGAACCGGCCGTCCGTGAGTAGTCCGACGTGCTTGAGGCCCTGACCGACGATGGCCGCCGTGACACCGAGCATCTCCTGCATCCCGGGACCACCAACCGGACCTTCGTAGCGAATCACGACGATATCGCCGTCGACGATCTTGCGTTCAAGCACCGCCTGGTGGGCTTCCGGCTCGGAATCGAAGACGCGGGCCGGACCACGCATGTACGTATCTTCATAGCCAAAGAGCTTCACGACGGCGCCGTCCGGGGCGATGTTGCCCTTGAGGATGTTGAGACCGCCGGTTGGTTTGATTGCCGTTGCAACCGAGTGAACCACGTCCTGGTTCGGAGTTGGGACCGCCTTGGCAGCTTCTTCGGCGAGCGAGCGGCCGGTTGGGGTTGGCAGGTTGCCATTCATGAAGCCGGCGTCGATCAGTTCCTTCGCCACGATCTGGGTACCGCCAGCCTTGTCGAGGTCGGCCGCGGAATACTGGCCGCCCGGCATCAGGTCGGCGATCAGCGGCGTGCGGCGGGAAATGACGTCGAAATCGTCGATGGAAAGTTCAACACCGGCCTCGCGGGCGAGGGCCAGCAGGTGCAGCACGGAGTTGGTGGAACCGCCCGACGCCGAGACACCGGCAATCGCGTTCTCGAATGCCTCGCGGGTCAGGATGTCGAGCGGTCGCACGCCCCGCTTCAGCAGGTCCATGATCAGTTCACCGGCGAGGGCGCCGATCTCTTCCTTGCGTGGGTCGACGGCGGGCGGGGAGGCCGACCCGAGCGGCGAGAGGCCGATGAACTCCATCACCATCGCCATCGTGTTGGCGGTGTACTGGCCACCGCAGGCGCCCGGTCCCGGGCAGGCGACGTCTTCGAGCGACTTGAGGTCCTCGTCGCTCATGTTGCCGGCGGCGTTGGCCCCGATCGCCTCATAGACCGAGCGAATCGTGACTTCCTTGCCATGCCAGAAACCTGGCATGATCGTGCCGCCGTAGATCAGCACGGAGGGGACGTTGAGCCGGGTAACGGCCATCGCCAGCCCTGGCAGCGTCTTGTCGCAGGCGCCAAGGGCCACGATGCCATCGAACATGTGACCCCGGCCGACCAGTTCGACCGAGTCGGCGATCACTTCGCGCGAGATCAGCGAGGACTTCATGCCCTCGGTGCCCATGGTGACACCGTCAGAGATGGCGACGGTGTTGAACTCCATCGGCGTACCGCCAGCGGCCCGAATGCCTGCCTTGACGTGCTTGGCCAACCGGCGGAGGTTGTAGTTGCACGGCATCGTTTCGATCCAGGTGTTGGCGATGCCGATGATGGGTTTTTTGAGGTCCTCGTCGGTGAATCCGATGCTCTTCATCATGGAGCGGGCGCCAGCCCGGTCATTGCCGTCGTACAGCACGCGGCTGTTGAAGCGCGTGTCGAACGAACCGTTGGACCCGTTTTCGCTGCTCATGGCTTGACTGTCCTCTCCTGTGTGCTGGTATGGAGATACGTTCCCGGCGGGACGTGATGGCCCGATGTTTACTGGTGGAGCAGCCGGAACCAATCCTGCTGACTCATTCGGAACGCACCTGGTGCCGCTTGCGTTCAGGCAGTTTCGGTGCTGTGAGAATAATTGGCAAGTGGAATGCGGTCGGGTGGTCCTGCATCTGGTTTCGGCAGGGCGAGAGGTCTGCGACAATGCGAACCATTGCCTGGCCGAACCGTTGATGAGAGGAGCACTCATGCCCCGCGAATTCGGGATGCAAACGATCCAGACCTGGACCTGGCCGGAAACGGTCGAGCGCTGGCGCTGGTTCGAAGAACTTGGCTTCGAAAGTCTCTGGCTGACCGACCACCTGACGCGGACGGCCAGTCCGGGCGAACCCTATCTGGAAGCCTGGACGATGCTGAGCGCGCTGGCGACCGTGACAGAAAAGCCGCGGTTGGGTGTGCTGGTCTCCAGCAATACGTTCCGCCATCCGTCTGTGTTGGCGAAGATGGCGGTGACGCTCGATCACATCTCCAACGGCCGGTTGGAGCTGGGGGTCGGTGCCGGGTGGTTCAAGCCCGAGCACGACATGTTCGGCCTCGAGTTTCCGGAAACGAAGGAGTTGGTCGACCGCTATGCCGAGGCGCTGGCGCTGCTCGACGAGTTCCTCTCCAACGATCTGACCACCTTCGACGGCCAGTATTACCAGTTGAAGGACGCGCCAAACCGGCCTCGGCCGATCCAGCAGCCGCGGATTCCCCTGATGGTTGGGGCGCATGGGCCGCGGATGATCGATATCGTCAGCAAGTACGCCGATTCGTGGAATACGCGCGGCACGCCGGAGGAGGTCCGCGAGCGGAACGCCCAGATGGATGCCGCTTGCGAACGCCACGGTCGCGATCCGCAGTCGGTCAAGCGGTCGCTGCTCTACGTGATTGCCCAGATGCAGGACGAAAACCCATGGGCGTCGGTTGATGCGTTTGTCGACTTCGTCGGCCGCTTCAGTGAGGCGGGAATCCAGGAGTTCCTGTTGCAGCCGCCCGAACCCGAGCACTACGCCATCGTCGAGCAGATCGCGACCGAGGTCATTCCCGGCCTGCGGGAGGACGCCCAATGAGCCGCACATTGACATTTGGCCTCCAGTCGCTGGGGCTTGGCTGGAGCGACCTGAAGTCCGACTGGTTGCACTATGAAGAGGAAGGATGGGACTCGCTCTGGTTGCCCGACCATCTTTCCACGCCAAACCCGAATGCCGACCCTTCTGATTTTCTCGAAGCGTGGATGGCCCTGGCAGCGATGGCGCAGCTGACCAGCCGGGTGCGGCTTGGAGTGCTCGTTTCCAGCAACACGTTTCGCCATCCATCGGTTCTGGCCAAGATGGCGGTGACGGTGGACCACATTTCCAACGGGCGGCTGGACCTTGGCTTCGGGGCTGGGTGGTTCGAACGCGAGCATGAGGAATTCGGGCTGGAGTTGCCACCGATCGGGGAGCGGGTTAGCCGCTATGCCGAGGCGTTGGCGCTGCTGGACGAGTTTCTGACCAACGATCTGACAACGTTCGATGGGACGTTCTATCAGTTGAAGAACGCGCCAAATCGTCCGACTCCAGTCCAGAACCCACGGATGCCGATCCTGGTGGGGGCCCACGGTCCGCGTACGATCGGGATTGCGGCGCGGTATGCCGACATCTGGAACTCCCGTGGCACCGTTGAAGAGATGGCCGAACGAAACGCCATGATTGATGCGGCGGCGGTCCGGGCGGGCCGGGACCCTGGCTCGATCGTGCGCTCGGTGAGCTATTTCCCGGCCCGCACCGACGAGCAACCATGGGCATCGGTGGCGGCCTTCACCACCTGGGTGGAGCAATACCGCGCGGTTGGCTACACCGACTTCCTGTTCGAGGCACCAGCGGAGGCGGACCGGGAGACGGCCAGCCAGATTGCCCGCGAGGTGCTGCCGCAGTTTCGCGCCGGGTAGGTAGGCGCAATTTTGCATGTCGCATGCCGCCCTGGTGGGGATGCACAGACCTCCGCGGCATCGTTGGGGTACAGACTGGAGCCCGTCGCGGAGGCCGAACATCCCTGCATTTTGGGCTCTGCGACCTGACGATCGCCTGCTGCCGACAATGCATAATGCATGGCAGAACCGTGAGTCGTACCCCGGGTAGTTGGTGGAGGTGGTCCATACGTCATGTGGAACCTACACTTGAGGA
Organism: uncultured Sphaerobacteraceae bacterium; assembly: GCA_964574825.1. Classification (GTDB taxonomy): domain Bacteria; phylum Chloroflexota; class Chloroflexia; order Thermomicrobiales; family UBA6265; genus JACCYX01. Next base: position 3,874 of record CAZNQC010000136.1, read on the forward strand.
ATCGTCTCGACGCAATCCAATCGGTTGGCTTCGCGCCGATCGGCGATGGATTCACTTTCCAGGATGACCTGCATGTCGCTCGCCGAGATACTCAACACGATTCTCACCATTTTCATGTTCATCCTGGTCGCCCGGGCGCTGTTCTCGTGGTTCGATCCCACGTATCAGACACCGATTGGGCGGTTCCTGTTCGCGATTACCGAGCCAATCGTGGGGCCGGTGCGACAGGTGATTCCAAACACCGGTGTCCTTGATCTGTCGGTGATGGTGACGATGTTCCTGATCATCATCCTGCGGCAGTTGGTCGTTTCGACGCTGGCCTGACGCGGAATGAGGCGACGGTGCCGTATCCGGCGCTGGACCAACGGCCTTCAATCTCGTACAGTCAACGAAGACACGCACGCCGTGGCGCTGGTGGGCGCTACGCGCGAAACCTGGCAGGGGAATTGGAGATCATCATGGTGGAATCGACGTCCAACGGCGAGCAACTCGTCGAGCAAAATGCTGAAGACGTTCGCATGGGCGGCGAGGGATTCGGCAACGTGGTGATGCTGATGGTGATCATCGGCGCGCTGGTGCTGGTCGGCGTCGTGGTCTTCGCGATGCTGGGGTTGAGCGGACAGTTCCTCCACCCCTACCTTGATCCGCCGGTGTAGCCATCATCTCGGACGAAGAACAAACACCAAGCCGGTGTGGAACCTGATTCCACACCGGCTTCGTCGTGCTGCGGGATGTTACGGGAGGTCGGGGGTGGTGCCCTGGTCTTCGGGGTCGGTGTGGAAGGCCAGTTCTTCCTCGATGGGCTCGGTGGTGACGTCACTTTCGGTGAGGAACGTGGCTTCACCGGCTCTGGCCAGGATGTCCTGCTTCTCGTCATCGGTCACGCCGAGGGTGGCGGCAGTGGCGCCATCGGCGATTGCGCCGTGCAGCCGGCCGAACGCTTCCTGCCCGAGGTCTTCACCGGCCCGGTACCGGTCCATCAGGTCCGATTCCTCACCCAGCGGGGCGCCAATTGGCGCGGTGGCATCGTTGCCTTCGAGTTCACTGATTGGGTCGCTCATCAAGACCTCCATGGTCCGTTTGCTACGCGGATATCCTGCGTCGTCAGCGTAGCATAGCGGCCGCCACGAAGACCTGGCAGCGGTGCATGGTGGTGCAGATCAATCGCCGTGATGGCTGCGTCTTGGCGAAGGGAGACCCACACGCCGACCAATTGTGGGTGGCCAATTCGGTTTCCCGAAGTTCAGATATGCAACATGCCTACAGCGGGCGGCGGTGGGGTTTCCAGAGGTATTTGAGCGGAATGTCGTGGCGTTCGGTGGCCCGGTTGCCCAGTTCGGCAAAGAAGCCGTCGGCCTCCTGGGTGATCGGCGGTTGGCGCATGTGAAAGAGGTCGAGCAGGAAGGTCACCACCAGGGCGATCGCCATGGTCACGGGCAGGAGCGTGAGAATCACCGTGGTGATGGTCAGGACCAGCACGAGCACCCAGAAGACACCCAGCCCCGCCACCTCGGGCAGGGAGTTGGCGGATTCGGAGCCCTGCAGAAACAGGGAATTGACGTGCCCGTTCATGATGAAGAGCGGAATCCAGAGCAGCACGCCAATCATGCCGGTGACCAGTTGCAGCCCATACCCACCCACGTGCCGGGCGAAGAGCATGGCGATGCCGAGCAATGCCAATGCCAGCAGGATGAACGAGATCGTGCGGATGGTTGGGTCGATCTGGTGATAGATGGCCCGCTTCGACTCCCAGCGTTGCGAGAGCCGATATGGCTCGGTGACCAGTTGCAGCCAGTTGTCGAACAGCCCGATCCAGACGAGGGCAGCCGCCACGGCGACGGCGGTGAACCGGGCGACCACCTGCCAGAAGCGGGATGGATCGCGCCAGATATCCCGGCAGAACGGTTTGTTCAGGACAAGGAAGAGCGCGACCGCAATGACCATTGCCACCCCAACCGATTGGCGGGCAAGCATGATGTCGACGAGGAACTGGGCGAAAGCAGTCATGCAGCACCCCTGATGGGTGAATGGAGACGGACCGGATCGGCCTCATTCTACAACTGGCGATGTCCGGATGCAGGTCAGGGATGGCCAGCGAAGTCCATTGCCGCGGCCACCGCTGCTAAACCGGTGGTTCGCCCAGTCGCGCCAGATCGGCTTCGACGTCGCGCAGGCGGCGACGGGCCAGGGGCAATCCTTCGATCAACTTGTGCCGTTCGTCGGCCTCGGTGTTGCGTTCGTCCAGCAACCGGCTTGCCTCCCGCCTGAGAACCGCCAGGGCGGCCTGGCGTTGGGCACAGGCCTGGCACGTGCCACGCCAGTCGGTCCACCCGCCGCAGGTAGGACACGGACGAGAAAGATCGGCCAGCACTGGCGAGGTGGGCAGAGGTTCGCCGTCGAGGGTTGCATCTCGCAGGTCGGTCGCGAGCACCAGCAGACTCTCCTCAAGATGCAGGCGAAGTGGATCGACGAGATCGCCGGGGGTTGACGAGGGAAGCAATGCGTCGACCTGACCGGTCAGGCGCTGCAGATCGCCCCGGGTGATCGTGCGACTGCGATCGGCCCAGTCCGGATCTTCGCTGTAGGTGAAGGTTTCGTCGCCAATTGAGAACGTCACCGTGGCAACGTCATCGATCGTCACGCCGTCGATGGCGATCGGCGTCTCCGGAAGGGTGACGAACGGACCAGGCACCACCACACTCGTGGCGGACACATCCTGCTCGACGGTTGCCATGGCTTCGGTGAGCAGGGCCATGCGCTGGGTCCAGGGATTGTCCGGCGCGGCTGCGGTTTCGCCCTGCTCGATGTCGAAGAGGATGGCCATCCGCTGGCGTCGCAATCCTTCCAGCTTGCGTTGTTCGGGGGAGCGTTCCGGGGCGGTGCCCGGGTTTCGCCGTTCGATCACCTGGGCCAGATGCGGCGGCACGTCCCGGCTGCTGGGGCGTGATGATGGTGGCGTTGGTGTGGCGGTGGCAACCGGGGCGTCCGGTGTTTCAGCGGGTGGGATATCGGAATCTTCCGGCTTGCCGAACAGGCGTTTCCAGACCATGGGGCGTCCCTGACCTTTCTGTCGCCATTGTGCCACGCGGGCTGAGAGTTCCCGGTCAGGTGGCAGCCATTTCGGTCAGGCGAAGGACCGTGTTCCAGTTGCGGCTGGTAGCAGTGACCCGAAAGAGCCGATCGGAGGTCTGGATGGCCGGCGAGGCACCGGAGAGGCCGTTTGGCACGTGGAGGTAGACATGTCGCTCGCGGGCCTCGATCCGGTCGTCGCCCGTGTCGAGGTCTTCCAACTGGCCAATGATATCGGCGGGGAGCGGCGAGGCGAGGAACGAGACATGCAGCAGTTTCGGGGTGACCGCGATCTCGGGGAACGGATTTTCCGCCACGACCGCCTGCATCTCGGCAGCCGTTCGCACCACGACCGGCACGTCGAGCCCGTGCTGGTCCCTCAATGCCGCTTCGATCGCGCGCGCGATGCCGTCTGGGTCGCCTTCTCCGGTCAGGACGACGTTGCCCGAGTTGACGAGGGTTCTGACATCACTGAAGCCAAGATTCGTCACCAGGGACCGGAGCGGTTCCATTTTGATCCGCTTCTTCGGGCCGATGTTGATGCCTCGCAGCAGGGCGACGTAGGTGGTCATCAGGTGCCTTTCTGTCGCAGGCGGCCCAGCGATGCTGTGCGGCGGGGATCGATCAGGGCGACCGGATCCTTGACGGCAGGTTCGGGGGACGCTTCCTCGGACGACAATAGTCCGGTCTCTTCTCCCAGGGCAACCGAGAGCCAGTGCGCGTAGTTTTCTGCCACATGATGGGCGTCGCGCCGGGTGGTGAGGCCGCCAATCACCGCCGGGCAGGTGTCATCGGTGCAGAACCACGGAATGGTGTTGACGTACTCCGCGCCGTGGTCTTCGGCCACCTGTTGCTCCATGGTGTTGTGGTCAGCATAGACCGCGTCACTCACGGGCGTGCTGCAGGCCATGACATCCGACTCGTGGGCGGTGAGACAGTCGATGCCGCCCTGAGCTGGATAGGCCATGTCACCCAGCACGATCATGCGATCGGTGTTCGGGGCAATCCGGTCCAGCACCGAGCCGAGACCGCTGGCCCAGGCTTCTTCGAGCCCATCAGTGGTCGATTTGCCGTCCTTCGCCAGCAGGGCACCCTTGCGGGCACTGGTGACCACCACGACATCCGGCTGGATCTCGGCAATCTTGTCCACGGCGAACTCCCGGAACTCGGCGCACTCGGTGTATTCCCGGCCGAGGGTGTTGGAATAGCTCGGATAGTCGGGGACCTGGCAGCCGGGTTTGGTGAGCTGCACAACCTGCCAGCCACCGCGGCGACCAATTTCGTCAAAGGCCGGAATCCACATTGCGCCATGCGAGTCACCATAAACCACAATCGTGCGAGTGGCGTTCGGATCGCCGTGGACGCAGGCCGCCGATGTGGTGTCGGCGCGGGTGACATTGCACTCGTCGCTGTAGGCCGGGTTGGCCAGGCGTGGCGGCTGCTCGGGCCAGTCGCTGAGCAGGGTGGCTGCTTCGACCTCCTGGATGACCACGTTCGGTGTGGGCAGCTCGGAGGCGTCGGCTTCGGCAATTTCGATCACGTCTTCGTGGGGCACCGGGTTCATCGCGGCCATCAGGGTTGTTGTGGAGAGGGACAATGCCACCATGGTGACACCAAAACCGATGCTGATTTGGGGCGCACGGGAGGTGAGGGCTCTCCAACTGCGAACCGGATTTTCCACGAGGAAGTAGGTGGCGGCCGAGATACCAATCGCGACGACGCAGATGCCGAGATTCTCCAGCACCGAGAGTTCACGGCCTGCGTGCTGAGCCGGGATGACCAGCAGGGGCCAGTGCCAGAGGTAGAGCGAGTAGGAGAGCTTGCCGAGCCATTGGAACGGCAGTTGCTTCAGCAGCAGTTCGGCCCCGCCACCGGGTGCGATGGTGCCCCCCGCGACCAGTGCGACGCTGGCACCCACCGGCAGGACCACCGCCAGGCCGGGGAACATCGTTTCTGGCGTGTACCAGAGCGCGATCGCCACGATGCCGGCCAACCCTGTCCAACTGAGCGCGACGCCAATGCGCCGGGAGCGACCCAGCAACTGGGGAACCAGCACCGCCAGCAGGGCACCGGCGGCCAGCTCACAGGTGCGAGTGAAGGGCGAGAAGTAGGCGGCCGTGCCGTTGTCAGCGGTTTGGTAGACCGACCAGGCCAGCGAGCCGATGATGAGGGCGGTGAGGACGACGCCGAGGCGCAACCGCAAGGCGATATGCCGGAACGTCAGGGCCGCGAGCATGATCAGCAGCGGCCAGACAACGTAGAACTGCTCCTCAACCGCGAGTGACCAGTAGTGCTGAAGCGGAGATGGCGGCAACTGCGCGCCGAGGTAGTCGGTGCCCTGCTCGATCGACCGAAAGTTGCTGGCGAAGAGCGTTGCCCAGATGGCGTCGACCGCCACCCGGTTGCCCCGGGCCGCGCCGAGCCAGTGAAACGAAGCCCAGACGGTTGCCAGAAGTACCAGCGTCGCGGCGGGGAGCAATCGCCGGGCGCGCCGGGCATAGAACTGGGCGAGGGAGATCCGGCCAGTGGACTGGACTTCGCGGATCAGGAGTCCGGTGATCAGGAACCCGGAGAGGACGAAAAAGACATCGACCCCGATGTAGCCGCCGGAAACCAGTGACACGCCGGCGTGTTCCAGCACCACCAGCAGCACGGCAACGGCGCGGAGACCTTCGATGTCGGGACGGAATTTGCGATCGGAACGAACGGAAGAAGACGGTGGCACGGTTTGCACCGGGACAACCATATTGGACAACTCCAGGGATTGTTCTGCGGAACAGTTGCGGGCGTGGAAGGCAGCCCGGCAGGGGATAAAGGGTAGTCCTGGTGTCAAGCCGATCCCATGCACAATCCTGAATGTCGAGGCCGTTTCTGCCTCGAACGAGTCACCTATTCTGAAGATTCAGGGAATGATCAGGTAGGCATCCTGGCCACCAACGACTGCCACCGGATTGATTCGCCGGTCCATCGTTGCAAAGAATGCCCCGTGTCTTTGAGCCAATGAGAGCAATGCGAGGTCGGTTACCTGGCTGGATGAGGTGACACGCGTCAGATCGACCTGCGGGTCACGGCCGAGGCTGAACACTTCTGGAATGAACTGATGAGGGAACACGTCTGCGAGGGCGAGCAGATCGTCCATTACTTTCACTGCAGCATATGGAGGTGAACAAATCGATGACTTGCCCAGCAGCCGAATGGCCCCGTTCTCTGTTGTGGGGCAGCTCAGCCAGGTGGCATGTTCTCGGTCCATGACCTGGGTAAACCAACTCGCCGCCCGCTCGTGATGTTCGTGGCCCGAGTAGATGATTGAGACGAGAACGTTCACATCCAGCAGATATGAAGCATTCACCTGTCGTCGTCATCCAGGGCGGCGTAAACCATTTCCGACGTTAGCACAGGCGATCCTGGAGGTTTCGGCAATGGTTCGAAACCTCGAAGTCGTGAATGGAGCTCATTCTGGGCACCATGCTGAATGATGAGATAGGTGACGGCATCGTCGATGCTGGTGCCGTGAATCTCCGCCAGCGAGCGAGCGATCTCGGCTGCCTTCTCGTCGATGGTAACGGTGGTGGCCATTATTCCTACCTGCCTGAATCTGGTCCGGCTCCATATGCTCAAACACAAGCGTACCAGCAACGTTGGCCAGTGTAGACAGCTCGTACCTGGAGGGG
>CAZNQC010000137.1:0-1888 GCA_964574825.1 uncultured Sphaerobacteraceae bacterium
ATGGCCCGGACGATCGTCGTGTTGCTGTCATTGGTGCTGCTGACGGGACTGGCCACGCCCGGCGGGGCGGTGGCCAACGACCCGAAGGATGTGTGCAAGAAGGGTGGGTGGCAAACGCTGGTGAAGGAAGACGGGACCCCGTTCAAGAACCAGGGCGATTGCGTCAGCTACGTCGCCGCCCATGGCGGAGTCCCGCAACCTCCACCAACAGAACCGCCCCCACCACCACCGGCGCTAACGGTGGAAGCGGGTGAACCACAGTTTGTTGTCGGACAAACATGTGGTTACACGGTCACCTTCAGAAATGTCACCGCGGGCAGCTATGAGCTTCACTTCAAGGCCACCATCGATGGCGAGACCTGGAGCTTTGAGGGGGAGAGATTTGAACCATCAGAGGATCTTGATTATGTCCAAATCCAGTACAACTGGAACGGGGTAGCTCAGTATGGGACCTCTGCTCCGAACTGGGTAGAGGTCTACGCTCTCTCGCCCGACGGAGCCTTGGGTGCTCTGATCGCCCAGTCGGGAATCGTCTACTGCACCGTCCCCCCGAGATAGAGATAGTCACTCCTTCCAACATCTCTCCCCGTACCCCACCGTTGCCATCCGAGCGGCAGGGTACAGGTACGTCGGCTCACCGATCAGGTCAAACCGAGCCCAATCGGTGCTGGGGGCGGTACTCGGATCGCTTACACGCGAGGAGTACCGCCCCTCTTCCGTCTGTCCCCCCGCCGGGAGCCCTTCGCCCAGGCTTGCACATTCGCACGCAGAATGACGAGGAACTCGACCGCAAAAATGATGATGACCCGTCGTGCCGGGATCCCCAGACTGGAACAGGGCGATCAGATGGCCAGTCTCCGGTTTCGATCTGGCTCGGAACGGTGCGATGTCAAGACCACGACGAAAAGAGATGTGTCATGTCGAGCGGAAAGCGCCTGATGCCCGTGCAGGTGCCATCGATACGGGCGAGACACGCCGTTGTCATCGCACTGCTGCTGGTTGCGGTGGCGGTAGCGCCAGTCGCGGCCGACGGCACACCATCCGTCCCCCCACCAGAAGCCGTTCCCGGAGACGTCGACGTTCTGGCCACCAACCCACCGGCCACCAACGCGCCCGAACCTACCACTGCGCCACCACCGCCCACCACCGCGCACGTTCCACTGGCACCCACCGAAGCACCCGAACAGCCAGCCGAACCAACCGCCACGCCGGACTCGCAGAATCTCTCCGGCGAGGTCGACCCTGAGGTTGAACCTACCCAGCCTCCATATGACATCCACGTCCCAGCCACGCCGGCATTGACCGAACCCGATCGAACCGCAGACGTTCCACCCACATTTCAAGCTCCCAGCGTTCGTCTCGAAACGGTGCAATTTACGGCGGTTGATCCCACGATGAATCCCCCGGCGACGATCGGAATCGTCACGCTGTCATATGCGGATGCTCCGACGGGGGGAGGCTGGCAACTGACCATGACATTCGATGACTTTGTCGCCGCGCCATCCGGCACCGTGGTATCCGCCTCGAACCTCTCGCTCACCACCATCGAGGGCGTCGACCCGACGTTCGTCTCGCGTGACGGAGGCACCTTTCTTGTCACTATTCCCCCCGGCGACGCAGTACCGACCACCGGCGCCGTCACGCTGCGCCTGCGTCTGGACCTTCCAGTCATTCCCGGCGGTGGCACCTACCAGTCCGCCGTCACCGCCTCCGCGTCTCTCCTCGACACCCCGACCACCACCGATGAAACAGATATTCAGGAGCCATTCCTGGAAAGGAGACAGTAGCCACACGCAACGGCCTGGGTCCCAAACTGCTATTCCGGTTTCACCCGATCCTTGAGGAGTCATTCCATGCGGAAACACCTGCGGACCACGCTCGCCACGGC
>CAZNQC010000137.1:1988-5640 GCA_964574825.1 uncultured Sphaerobacteraceae bacterium
CATCGCCAGAGACGGGGCCATTCCCAACGAGAGTTTCGCGCGCCATGACACTCAACCAGCCTGGCTCGACCAAATCCCCGAGGACACCATCGGCAACCCGGTGTTGCCCGAGCCGCTCGGGCAGGATCTGAAATCGTGGCCCGGCATGAACAACAGCATCTACTTCGAAGGCACGGATGACTCGTACGTGGGCAGCAGCGCACTCCTCCAGGCCAATCCTGATTTCAGCAATGGCTCGCCCGGTACCATGAGTGCCTACTACGTCATGCGGCTGTTCGACCTGCCCACCGACCTCTACCTCAACCCAGGCACCTACACCGCCACTTTGACCATCAGCATGCAGGGACCAGACGACTAGCCCCGAACCGGCATGCCCGTCTCGGATGCTAGCCACGCTCGCGGACTGGAAGCGCCTGCCCGCTTCCAGTCCGGGGCTCCACGCCGTATCGGCCCCATCTGACACTGGAGCACCCATGGCTTCTCCCATCCCCTACCGCCGGCTGTTGCTCATTCTCGCCATGCTCGCCGCCTTCGCCCTGCCCCCGACAACTCTCGGCCAGGGAGAGAATGAGGCCACCGCGCCCCCCGCAACCAGCTCTCCGATCTTTGGTGTGCAACCGGCCGGGGAAGCCGATCTCGCGCCCTTCCGGTTCGAGCTGGCCGCCGGTGAAATGTCCACCGCCACGCTCTCCATCACGAATGACGGGGAGACCGTCGCCAACCTGCACAGCTTCGCCGCCGATATCTCCACCACGGTCAATGGCGGCTACACCGTGGCGCCACCCGCCCTGGGCGCGCCACTGGTGGCGGCGTGGATCACCATGCCCGCCGAACCACTCACCATCGAACCCGGCTCGGAGGTCACGGTTCCACTTTCCGTCGCCGTCCCCGGCGGCACCGTCCCCGGCGAGTACATGGCCGCCATCGCCACCGAAACCATCGAGAGCGCCGCGATGGAAGGGAGCGATGCCTTCCGGCAAATCTCACGCAAGGTGAACGCCGTTATCATCACGGTACCGGGACCAACCACCACCAGCTTCGAGCTCGGCCCGCCAATCATCGAGACTGTCGACGGCGCCTCGCGAATCATCGTGCCCATCGAGAACACCGGCAACACCCGCGTGCGCCCCACCGGGTCGATCGAGATCACGACTGCCGCCGGTGAGACGGTCACCGCGATTCCGGTGGCGATGAATTCGGTCTACGCCTGGCACGGCACCACGATTGAACACGCGGTCAGCCCTGAGATCCCCCCGGGTGACTACCTCGTCACCGTGGAGCTGTTCGACGCAGCCTCAAGCACGGAAGCCACGTTCTCCGGTCAGGTGACGGCAACCGCGTCGTCGACCTGACGCCACCTCAGCACTCCGCAGTCAGCGGCTGCGGAATCAGGCCAGGCCCAGCCAGATCAGCGGACCGCGCAGGCGGGCCGGCAAGCGGCCAGCGACTTTGCCGCCGACCATCTTCAACTCCGGAATCCGGAAGATCATCGCCCCAACCACGAACGTGGCGGCGTAGACCACCATGGCATAGCCAAAGAGGAGGTAGGCCGGCAGGTGGGAACCGTCGCGCTCCAGGGCGTCCTCCACCAGCGGAGCGGTGAGGGCCATGACGATGAAGACCAGGCCAGACGCGCCGAGCACCTTCAGCAGCCAGGGACCGAACGTTGGCTCCACGACATGTCCCGCTCGCTGGCGGAGGAAGAGGATCAGGATCGCGGCCTCGGCCGCGGTCGTCACCGAGAGGGCCAACGCCAATCCGGCATAGCCCATTGCCTCCAGGAACAGGGCGCAGAGGATCAGGTTGAGGACAACGGTCAGGATGCCGGTGATGACCGGAGTGCGTGTATCGCGCGTGGCATAGAACACACGGGTGAGGATTTCGGTCAGCGCGTACCCCACCAGGCCAATCGCAAACCAGGCCAATGGCTGGATCACCAGGGCGGTTGATTCGGCATTGAACGAACCGCTCTGGAAGATGACCTGGACGATGGGTTTGCGGAGCAGGAAGAGCGCGACCGAGGCCGGGATCGAGAGGAAGATCAGCGGGCGCATCGTGTTGTCGAGTGTCCGGCGGAACCCCTCCTGGTCGCCCAGGGCATAGAGTGTCGCCATCGTTGGGAACATCACGGTCGAGATGCTGAGGGCGAGCACTCCATGGGGCAGCATCAGCAACTGCCAGGCGTAGTTGATGGCGGCAACACTCTGATCACCCGCCGTCGAGGCGAAGGCCGTCACCGCGATGAAGTTGATCTGGAAAACCGCCAGGCCGATGATGCGCGGTCCGAGCAGCCGGGCCACCTCCCGCAGCCCCTCGATCTGCCGGTTGAGGGTGGGCTGGAATTCGATGCCGGACCGGATCAGACCCGGAACCTGGACCAGGAAGTGGCCCAGCGCGCCGATGATCACGGCCCAGCCGACGGCGTAGATCCCATAGTCCTTCACGAAGAAGAGCGCCCCGATGATGATCGCGATGTTGTAGATCAGGGGAGCGATTGCGGGGAGGGTGAACTGATTCTGCGCTTCGAGAATGCCCTTGGCGGCGATGCCGAACCCGAGGAACACCGGAGACAGCAGCAGGATCCGCATCAGCTGGACTGCCATGTCCACGGTTTCCTGATCGTATCCAGGGGCGACGATGAGCATCAACGGACGAGCCAGCACGAACGAGATGGCACAGAGAACCAGGACAACGACGCCGGACCAGGTGAGCACCGCCGAGGCGAGCCGCCAGGCCTTCTCCCGCTGGCCACCGTTGATGTACCCGCCAAAGACCGGGATGAATGCTGCCCCAAACGCCCCGGACATCACGACCAGGAAGAGGAGATCGGGTATGCGAAAGGCGGCAACGTAGGCCTCCATCTCCGGCCCGGTGCCGAATTCGCGGGCAAGGATGATCTCCCGGGCAAGACCGAGCACCCGGCTGAGCACGAACGAGGCCGCGACGATGATCGCCGACCGGGCGAGCGTGCCCCCGAGGGACGAGCCGGTAGATTCATCGGCCTCGTCGATCGCGGCCTGCACCGGCAGGTCGTCGAGGGCTTCATCGCTTGAATATGGTGGGTCGAGGTTGAAAACCTGGGAAGCCTGACTCATGCCGGGGATTATGCCATTCTGGCCGGATTGTGTGATGTACGGCCGACCCGAGACGGTTTTGTGGCACCCCAGAGATTCAGGTCCTCGCGAGAGACATTCATCGATTCACATTCATGCCTGCACCTGGTGTAAAAGAGGTGGTATCATTTCCCGGTTATCCGCCCACGGGGCGGTCCTGTTGTGTTCGGTGTAGATACATTTCGTCGATGCCCCGTGTGGCCCCAGACGACACGAGAAGAGGTTTCCCCTTGGCCAACAGCAAGTCTGCTGAGAAGCGAATCCGCGTTTCCGAGCGCCGCCGCCTGCGCAACCGCCCGTTCCGCTCGGCTGCCCGCACCTACGTCAAGAAGGCCGAACTGGCCATCGCCACCGGTGACAAGGAAGCGGCTCAGGCAGCCGTCCTCGTCGCCACCAGCCAGCTCGACCGCGTTGCGTCGAAGGGTGTCATTCACCCGAACAACGCCGCCCGCCGCAAGTCGCGCCTGATGAAGAAGTACAACGCCCTCGGCGCGTAAGCTCCTTCATCCAACGCAATTCTGGCGATACGACGCCGCTGC
>CAZNQC010000137.1:5740-10525 GCA_964574825.1 uncultured Sphaerobacteraceae bacterium
GCGTCGGTGGGATTGCGGAGTTCACCGGTCTTCATCTGCCGGTCGACATCTTCCAGCACCCGGGCCACGTGCGGAGCGAACCCGCGCGGCTGGCCCTGCACCGAGCGGGCGATCGATGTCATCCGGTTGGCGTTGGGCAGCTTGAGGTCTTTCCCGACCTCGACCGGGTCGCGCCGGTCAGCCAATGACAGCACGGCCGCCAGTTCCACCGAACTGGCCAGTTGGGCCATCAGCTTGTAGGGGTCCTCGCCGGCCGCCAGCAGCTTGTCCAGTTCCACCGTTGCTCCCCGCAGGTTTCCGGCGGAGGCCGCATCGATGAACGTGAAAACCTGGTCGCTGTCGCCGGCGGCAATCAGCTGGCGAATGTGCCACTCGCTGACCTCGCCAGGCAGCGCGGCGGTGACGAGTTTGTCGACTTCATTGCCGAGCGCTTCCATGTCGGGCGGGCGATCGAAGGCAGCATTGCGCGCTCTTTGCCCCCACGAGGTGGGATAGAGCGTTTGCGCCAGTTTCTGGGCAACGCCGCGATCGAGTTTGCCGCCGGTTGCCTTGGCCCGGGCGACGATCCATTCGATCAGGTCGCGACCACGCGGTGGATCACCGATGTAGACCTCGGCATCCGCCGGAAGGGCCTTTTTCACGGCGGCGGGAAGCGAGAGGACCGAGGAATCGGCCAGGATCAGGGTCGAAGCCGGTGGCACGCCCGTCAGCAGGGCGGTCCACTCAGTGGCACCCAGCTTGCCATGTTTCTGGATCAGGTTGTCGACGATCACCGTGCGGCCGGCCGAGAAGAAGCCGATACTCGCCACGGCCATCAACACATCCTGCAGGGTGCTGGAGGAGCCGTCGAGTGTGACCGTCTCTTCACCGTTGGGGTCGCTGGTCTGCGCCCGCTGCCGGGCAGCAGCTTTCACCAGCGAATGGTCCGGACCGAGGAGCACGTGAATCATGGCTTGCATCCGGTTGGGGGGTGTCAGGAGGTTGGCCAGACCAGGCGATGCCAGGCACGATGGGGAACCTTGAACCTGCTATAGCAGGTGGGTGCCGCGGACCATGGCGAGACACGTCCCGCCATCGAGCAGCTCCCGGTTCCGAGAAAGTTGGCTCAAGACCACATCAAGTGCCATGGTCATCGCCGGCCCAGCCGAGCCGTGAGGTTAGCACGTTCTAGAGTGCCATTCAACCAGAGTTGGGCGATGCAGCCGGATCGGTCGAGGCAGACCACCGTCGCTCACAAGGACGGCCTGACCAACTGGTCGGGCGAGCACCCTGGTAACCGGCGGCAAGGGTGCTCGCTCGCAGAAACTGCGTGTCAGCTCACCTTCTCGGCATCACGAATCGGCGCCAGGATTTCCTCAAGGAACTGCGCCTGGCCGACGAAGCTCAGCGGAAGCTCGCGATTCCAGAGCGCGACCTGGCCCGCGGCAACCGCCGGATGCGTCGCCAGGGTGGGATGCGACTGCAATTGTTCCAGCGTGGTCCAGGCACCATACGCATCAACGTACAACACGTCTGCCGGGTACTTGACGGCCTCTTCCGGGCTGATCGGCTCCCAGTAGTCAGTGGCATCGGCGGAGCCATCGTTGGCCACGGTGAACCCAAGCGAGCGCACGAAACCAACATCGCCGACATAGTCCGGGGAGGCCACGTAGAACTCGTCCGGGTTGTAACTGGCGAACAGGACGGTGAGATCGGACTTCTCGGCGGCGAGGGTATTCGCCTCCACGTAGAGCCCCTCGAAGGCATGGCGATCGCTGACGAGCTGCTCGGATCGAATGTCCGCCCCCAGGGCCATCGCCAACTCGATGACGCGCCCAAGTTCGATTTCGTTGGAATCACTCTGATTTACGACCACAACCGGTGCCACCGATTCGAGGGCACTGGTGATCTCGGCCGGGAGACCCACCATCGAGGTCGCCGGGTCGTCCTTGTTCCAGACCCAGGTCACGATCAGGTCCGGATCCGTGGCAAGCAGGGCTTCGACATCGACGTTGCCGTCACTATCGGAGACGATTTCGACCGACGATGGGTCGAGCGCTCCCCAGGCGACGTGGTCACCATCCGGATAGTTGGAGGCTGTCCAGCCGAACACCGCGACCGGAGTGATACCGAAGTCGTACAACGATGCGGCCGAGTTGATCACCGCAGCGATGCGCACCGGTCGTTCCGGCAGTTCAACGGTTGTGCCAATGACATCGGTGTACCTCCAGCCACCGGCCACGGCACTGGCCTCCGGCGACGATGATTGAGCTCCGACACCGCTGACGAGGGCCAGCGATGTGGCGGCAGATCCGATCAGGACCGAACGTCGAGTGATCCGGGCATGCAGCTTGTCTTCCATGAATGAGTCCTTGGTTAGAGGTTGAACATATCCGACGGATTTACTCAGCGAAGCGTACGGGCGGAATACCCGATTGGCAAGGTCGGACATTCGTCGCGGCGTGGTTTCCTGCGGGAGAGAGGGCCTCATGTACACTGCATCAACGACGTCAGGCACCGTTCCTTCACGAACGTCGCCCGCTGGATTCGACCTCACCTCATCGCTCGCACGTTTCCCGGAGAATGTTTCGATGACCGATGCGTCCTTGACCTCGCCCCACTCCCGCCGTGTCGTGGTGACCGGCATGGGTGGTCTGTGTTCGGTCGGCAACAATGCCACCGAGATCTGGGCCTCCATTGCCGCTGGCCAGTCCGGCATTGCCTCGATCACCCGGTTCGATGCCGAAGGGTTCGAGACCCGGTTCGCCGGGGAAGTGAAGGGGTTCGACCCGGCGGAGACGATTGGGCGCAAGGAAAGCCGCCGGATGGATCGGTACACCCAGCTGGCAGTCGCGGCGACCCGGGAAGCCGTGGCGCAGTCGGGGCTCGACATCCCGGCCGAAGCAACCCGGGTCGGTGTGCTGGTCGGCACCGGCATGGGGGGCATGGAAACCTTCGAGGCTGGCACCGAGACACTGTTGACGAGTGGCCCGAAGCGGATTTCACCGTTCTTCGTGCCGATGATGCTGCCGAACATGGCCAGCGGCACCGTCTCGATCGATGTCGGGGCGAAGGGACCGAACTTCGGCACCGTCTCGGCCTGCGCCAGTTCAGCCCACGCCATCGGGGAAGCGACCCTGATGATTCGCGATGGTCGGGCCGATGCCATGATTGCCGGTGGCGGCGAGGCCGCCGTGACGCGAATGGGCATCGCCGGGTTCAACGCGATGGGCGCCCTCTCCACGCGCAACGACGATCCGGCGGCCGCCAGCCGCCCGTTCGACCTCGAACGTGACGGTTTCGTGCTCGCCGAGGGTGCAGCCGTGCTGGTGCTGGAAGAACGCGAGCACGCCCTGGCGCGCGGCGCGACGATCCTGGCCGAAGTGCTCGGCTACGGCACCACCGACGACGCCAACCACATGGTGCAACCTGCTCCGGGAGGTGAAGGTGCCGCGCGGGCAATGACCATGGCGCTGGATGACGCAGGAGTCTCTGCTGACCAGGTTGACTACATCAACGCCCACGGCACCTCCACCCAGTTGAACGAAAAGCTGGAAACGATGGCGGTTCAGCGAGTGTTCGGCGACCGGGCCGGGTCGGTTCCGATCTCGTCCACCAAGTCGATGACCGGGCACCTGCTCGGCGCGGCTGGCTCGCTCGAAGCCCTGATCACCATCTCGGCGATGCACGCCGGTCTCCTCCCGCCGACGATCAATCAGGAATCACCTGATCCCGCCTGTCCACTCGACACCATTCCCAACCAGGCACGGCCCGGCACGATCGAGATCGCAATGTCGAATTCTATGGGTTTTGGCGGACATAATGTCTCACTCATCCTTGGTGCTGCGGAACTCGGTCGATGACCGACTCCACCACAGCAGAAGGGGATGATTCCAGGCGTCGGGTGGTGGTCACCGGTTACGGGGCCATCACCGCCTTCGGCATTGGGCAGGAGACACTCCGCCGTGGCCTGGCTGAGGAACGATCCGCGCTCGCCACGATCACGCGGTTCGATGCGTCCGACCAGGCAACCAGGTTCGCGGCAGAAGTGCCTGACTTCGTGCCGGGTGACTGGCTGGACCGCAAGCAATCACGCCGGATGGACCGCTTCACCCAGTTCGCCGCCGTGTCCGCGCGGGAAGCCGTGGCCATGGCGCAGCTCGATGTCGCCAGCGAACCTGACCGGGTTGGTGTGCTGACCGGATCGGCCTTCGGCGGGGTCGAAACATTCACCAGCACCGTCGCCACACTGCTCGAACGTGGTCCGCGCCGGCTCAGCCCGTTCGCCGTGCCAATGTCGATCGCCAACATGGCGCCGGGCGTGATCGCCATCGACCTCGGTGCCACGGGGCCGGCCTATGCCTACGCCTCGGCCTTCGCCAGTGGAGCCAACGCGATTGGCGAGGGGATGCGGATGATCCAGCAGGGGCGGGCGGATGCCGTGATCGCCGGTGGAGCGGAAGCGCCGATCAATTCGGTGATCCTGGCCGGCTTCTCGGCCATGCAGTCGCTTTCGGAAAACAACGACGATCCGCAGCGAGCCGTCAAACCCTTCGACCTGCATCGTGATGGTTGCGCGCTCGGCGAGGGCGCGGCGATGTTCGTGCTGGAAGACCGCGATCATGCCCTGGCCCGGGGGGCCACGATCGTGGCCGAGCTGGTGGGCTATGGGTCGACCGCCGATGCCTTCCACATGGTGCAACTCGCGCCCGACGGGGAGGGGATCGCCCGGGCGATGCAGGAAGCCCTGACGGATGCTGATTGCGCTCCGGAAGACGTTGGGTACCTGAATGCCCACGGCACCGG
>CAZNQC010000138.1:0-10467 GCA_964574825.1 uncultured Sphaerobacteraceae bacterium
ATGCCCATCACTCCTGGTATCTGGGTCGCCGAGTCGAGCGACTACCGGCCCGACCGCTACTACCGCTACGAAGAACTGACCGACCTGCTCCAACGCTGGGCCAGTGAGCACGCAGACATCGTCACCATCGAAAGCATCGGGCAGTCGCTCGAAGGTCGGGAAATCTGGGCGCTGACGATCACCGATCGATCCACCGGGGCACCGGAGGACAAACCGGCCTACTTCGTCGATGCCAACATCCATGCCCAGGAAGTCACCGGCTGCGCCACCGTCCTCTGGATGCTGAACCACATCTTCACCAACCAGAATGACCCTGCCACCCAGCGCATGCTCACCCGCACCACGCTTTACGTCGTGCCCGCTATCAACGTCGACGGCATGGACCTCAGCCTGAGCAAGGCCGTGCCCGGTATCCGCTCCTCCGTGCGCCCCTGGCCACACACCGATCAGCAGGACGGCCTGGTGGAGGCGGATATCGACGGCGACGGCACCATCCTCACCATGCGGATCAAGGACCCGGCCGGTGCCTGGACTCCCTCGGACCACGATCCGCGCATCATGCGTCCCCGCCGGGCCGACGAATTCGAGGGCGACTTCTACCACGTGCTGCCGGAAGGTGAAATCCAGAACTGGGACGGGGCGAAGATTCCCTTCGCGCCATCGTTCTGGGGTATCGATGCCAACCGCAACTTCCCGGCCGATTGGGCGCCGGAATGGGAGCAGTACGGCGCGGGTGCCTATCCCCTCTCCGAGCCGGAAACCCGGGCGCTGGCCGATTTCATCATCGCCCACCCCAACATCCACGGTTCGCAGCACTTCCACACCTTCTCCGGCTGCATCCTGCGTCCACCCACCTCGAAGCCCACCACCGATCTGCCGCCGCTCGACCAGGCGATCTTCCAAACGCTTGGCCAGATCGGCACCGAGGAAACCGGCTATCCCTGCATCGGCATTCACGACGATTTCGCCTACGACAAGAAGAAGGCGCTCAACGGCGGCCTGATCGATTGGGTGTTCGAGCAGCAGGGCATGATCCCTTTCGCCACCGAACTCTGGTCGCTGGCGGCGAAGGCCGGTGTCGAGGTGACCGACTTCATCGGGTTCTTCCGCAACCGGTCCGACGAGATCGACGCGAAGATGCTGAAGGTGATCGACGACGAGGTGGACGGCGAAGGGTTCCGCGACTGGACACCATTCGAGCATCCGCAACTGGGGCCGGTCGAAATCGGTGGCTGGCAGGACATGTTCACCTGGGGGAATCCTCCGGGACCGCTGCTGGAAGAGGTCACCGCTGGCAACGCTCGCTTCGTGCTGCGGATGACTCAGGTGGCGCCGCTGCTCGCGATCCGCGATGTGGTGGTTGAGCCGGTGGCTGCTGGTGTCTCGAAGGTATGGACCACCGTCCACAACGATGGCTACCTGCCAACCTACGTGATGGAAACGGCGAAACGGTGCAGCGTGGTGAAGCCGGTCAAGGTCACGATTGACCTGCCGGAGGGCGCGGAACTGGTTTCTGGCGAACGGGAAACCGAGATCGGCCACCTCGATGGCCGGGCCAACCTCGGTGCCCAATTGCTCTTCGGGAGCGGAGTCTTCCCGGTGCTCGATCGGGCCCGGGTTTCCTGGGTGGTGAAGCATCCGGCCGGCACGACGGTTTCCATCACCGCCGCCACGGCCAAGGCAGGCCGGACAACCCTGGAGGTCCCCCTCGGCGACCCGGCAACCTGATCGGCGGCGTTCTCGAACGATCGTTCGGCAGGCAACCGGTGATCGTGTGCCAACATCCTCACCGGCTGCGGGGTGGGCCACGGCCTATACTGCAGGCAGACGTCGTTCTGATGCCGTCTGCCTCGCAGCCGGTTTGGCGCACGTGAAACGATTCCCCTATGTCCACCGCTCCTACGACTCACGCGGCTCTCGATCGTTACATCGACCGCTTTCTCCTTGCCGACGGCTGGCGCGTTACCGCGGTCGACAATCTGACGACGCCCGGAAAAGTTGCCGTCACCATCTCCCGCCCATCCCCCACCGGCGAACAATCCGTCACCCGCAGCGCATCTGCCGGGGGCGAGGCGACCTTCCTCGCCTGCAGTTCTGCTCGCCAGTTGTCGGCGCCCGGAGTTGACGCCGACGCGGACTGATCGTCGCGAGACCTGATCCACAACCAACCTGCATGCACAACGGCGCCCCCAGGCATGGGGGCGCCGTTCGCTGGTGCGAGAAAGGGATCAGTTCCGCTGCAGCGAGATCAGCGGCTTCGCCACGCCCAAGGTTGGCCCGGCCTCGGCAGGCGTACCATTGATGGTAGCGACCTGACATCGTGGAGTCCGGCCGGCGGACTCGCGACGGGGCCATCACCTGCAAGCGAGGTGACGCCAATGCCGATGGAATACAGTGACGACGTGGTGGAAGCCGCAATCACTCGGGTGCGGGGTGGCGAGACGGTCAAGGCTGTCTCCCGCGACATTCGCGTGCCGCCAAAACGCATTCGCGAGTGGCTCGCCTGGGATGACATGCTCAACCTGGTGAGGAAGAGGATCGAAAGCCTCACCCCCGAGCAGCGCGCCACGCTGGAAGCAAATCTGCGAGCAGAAATGGCCAGGGAACTCGAGATGCTGCAGGAGGAGCGGCTTCAGCTGCTTGCCGAGCAACAGGTGTTGCTGAACAAGCAGCGAAACCGTGAGGCAACGTGACCGTCAGACTCGACATTCACCCGAGAACGAGCGTCTGCTTGACTGTCAGTTCCGCTGCAGCGAGATCATGAACGGTGAGCGGTCGATCATCAGCACCGAGATCGGCAACGTGACCAGCGGCGCCGCCAACGCCCAGGCGATGGCCAACCAGATCGCTCCCCACCACCAACCGATGAAAATGACGTAGATGAGGCGCAGGATGAACGGAAACTGCGGCACCTCGGTCCGGACCATGAACACGTCGCCATCGCGGTAGACAGCCTCGTACTGACCGCTGCGGGGCCGCAGGGTTTGGGCCCACGGCACCCGGTGCAGCACCCATAACCCGAACGGGGCGAATACGATCGTCACCATCAGCGCCCAGCCGACGGCAATGAAGATGCCGGAGAGCCACCAGCCCACCAGCAGAAACCAGATGATGCGGAGCGGCCACCCCGGATCGCTGGGGCGTTCGACGATGAGCGGGCCGGAACCGGGAAGCGGAGGAGGTTGTTGCGCCATGGTGTGCTGACCTCGCCTGGGCAGGAATGTTCACGTACGGACGATGTCCCAACCGAAGTCTAGAGTATCCCCCGCGGCGCAACCTGGGGGACAGCCGTGACTCTTGGCTGTGAGTGGAGAGCAGGCAGGATGGGCACCGGTGCCCATCTGGATCTCCACCGGCGCACGCACGGCCTACAATCAAGGCTGATGGTCTGCCGCAACAACCCAAAAGGAGGTCTCCCATGGCAGGGGACTCGCACCAGGACTGGAATCCTCGGGACCCACATGTGTTAGCCGACCAGCGGGCTGCGTACGACGCCATGCGCCAGCAGTGTCCGGTGGCCTTCAGTGATGCCATGAAGTGGTCAGTCTTCCGGCACGCTGATGTCATGACCGTGCTCGACGACCCTGACACGTTCATCAATTCGTCTCGTCATCATGCCATTCCCAATGCCATGAACGGGGATGATCATGCCAGGAACCGGGCGATGCTGGCCCGCTTCTTCACACCGGATGACATGGCCCAGCTCGAACCGCGCTGCCGGGCGATCGCCGAGGATGTCATCGGATCGCTGGATGTTTCCGGGCCGGTTGATGCCGCAAACGACATTGCCGAACCAATTGCCCTGCGCACCATGTGTGCATTCCTTGGCTGGCCCGAGCAACGCTGGGAGCGGGTACGTGACTGGATTCACGGAAATCGCGAGGCAACGTTCCGCCAGGATCGGCAGGCCGGTGCCCGGCTGGCCGAGGAATATGCGGCCATCGTGACGGCGGCGATCGAGGAGCATCGCCAACGGCACATCACCACCGATGTCATGGGCCGCCTGATGCAGACCGAGCTCGATGGCTATCGCTGGACCGATCAGGATGTGATCGACACGCTGCGCAACTGGATCGCCGGGCATGGCACCACCACCGCGATGATCGGCATCATCCTTGCCCATCTGGCGGCGGACGAGACGCTTCAGCAGCAGGTGCGCGAGCACCAGAGCCTGATTCCGGCGGCGATTGACGAGATTCCCCGGAGTGACGGACCACTGGTTGCCAACTCACGCACCACCACCCGGGATGTCACCCTTGGCGGGCGGGACATTGCCGCCGGTGAGCGATTGTCCCTGATGTGGATTGCCGCCAATCGGGATCCAGCGTGCATGGCGGACCCGGATCGGATCGATCTGAAGCGCTCGCAGCAGGACAACCTGCTCTACGGGGCAGGGATCCATGTTTGCCTGGGCGCCCCGCTGGCCCGGCTGGAGGCACGCGTGGTGCTGGAGGTGCTGCTGGAGCGCACGTCAGCCTTCACGCTGGCCACGTCGCAGCCACTGGCCCGCGAAACCTATCCGGGAAATGGATTCCTTGAGATTCCACTGCTGATCGAATGGAAGAACGCCGACTGATGGCACCACCCAGGTGATGCTGTCTGGTTGATGTGCCGGATCAGGCGCTGCGGGAACGGAGCAAACTGCTGATCCAGCCGCCGCGGGGTGGCGCATCGATGCCGCTGTCGGGCGGCAGGTCGAGCGGAACGAAGGTTGGCTCAACCGGCGCCTTGTCCGGTTCGCTGGCAGATTCCGGCCAGGTGGAGGCAGGCTCGGTCAGCGGTTGCCCACATTCGGCGCAATAGCGATCGGCTGGCAGGGCCGTGGCGCCGCATTCATGACAGATCCGGTCGTTGGTCATGGTCCCCATCCGCGATCATGCAAGCAACATACGTACATTCTAGGCAGAATGATACCGGGCCTCCCGACCGGCTGCAAATCATGTACGTATGATCCGACTGGCCCGTGCCCTGGTGTGATGCGCGCCCGGCTGTCGTATACCTTCCTCATGCACGACCACGACGCCGACCACGATCATCCCGAATCTGCTTCCACCGGCCGCTCCCAGGCCCGGCCACTCCTGATCGCCCTCGCCATCACCGGCACGTTCCTCGTCATCGAGGTCATTGGCGGGTTGGCCACCAACTCCCTCGCCCTGCTGGCCGATGCCGGACACATGGCCACCGATGTTGCGGCGCTCCTGCTGTCGCTTGGGGCAATCTGGCTCGCCCGGCGGCCAGCTACCCCGCGCCGGTCGTTCGGATTTCTCCGGGCGGAGGTGCTGGCGGCGCTGATCAATTCGGCCACGCTAGTGGCCATTTCCTTCTATATCTTCTGGGAAGCGTTCCAACGCATTGGCGACCCGCCGCATGTCGATTCCGGGCCGATGCTGGCCGTGGCGGTGGCTGGCATGCTGGCCAACATCGCTTCGGCCTGGGTACTCTCGCGGGGCGGTGGTCATCAGGACAACCTGAACACCCGTGGCGCCTATCTCCACGTGATGGGAGACCTGCTCGGATCGGTTGGCGCCATCCTGGCCGCCATCATCATGCTGCTGACGGACTGGTACCTCGCCGATCCGCTCCTGTCGGCTGGCATCGGGCTCCTGATCCTCTGGAGCTCGTGGCGGTTGCTGCAGGCCTCGGTCTTGGTGCTGCTCGAAGCCACGCCCGACGACATCGATCCCATCGCTGTGGCGCAGGCCATGCGAGCCTGTCCGGGTGTCGCCGGCGTGCACGATCTCCATATCTGGACCGTCACCTCCGGGCTCGTTGCGCTCAGCGGGCACATCGACGTGGACGACCTGACCCAGTGGCCGGAGGTGATGACGGCGCTCACCGGGCAACTCCGCCAGGAATTCGGCATTGCCCACGTTACGCTGCAGCCGGAGTTGGTCGATGCCGCCAGCGAGCACGCGCCGGACGACGCGCTGGTCTGCTCGATCGACACGGAGAGCGGTCGCCAGGCCTGCCTCGTGGCCCTGTCCGAAGCACGCCAACCCGGCGCCCACGGTCACGCCCACTGATCGCAGCCCGTTTTGCTGGATTGCCCGACTGGGCCAACCGGACTGCCGCTCCCCCCATGGTTGTGTTGTTCCGCTCCGGGGTATAGCATCGAGGCACTTTTCCCGGCCCGACGGCACGTAACCCAGGATTGGAGACCATGCAGGCTTCTCCCGACCCCGTCGCCCCAAACGAAGCGACCCTTCAGTGTGACCTGGTGATGAAAGGCGGCATCACCAGCGGGGTGGTCTATCCCCGGGCCATGGTGCGCGTCGCGCGGGACTACCGGATTCGGAGTATCGGTGGCACCTCGGTCGGGGCGATTGCCGCCGTGCTGACCGCCGCGGCCGAATACTGGCGCCAGGCGAATCCCACCCATGACGACGTGCTGCTGCAGCAGGCCCGGATCGATCGCCTGGTGACAGCTCTGGATGCCACCGTGGACGGCGTCAAAGGCTGGGATGGGCGGGAACGGCCGGAAATCCAGGCGGCCGAAGCGGACTTGCGTGCCGATGGCGCCGATGCCCCCGGGTTTGCTGGACTCTACGCCATTCCGGACGACATCGGCAGCGACCTGAAGAACAAGTTTCAACCCGATCGCACTACAGCCGGAGCCTTTCGGTTTCTCGTTGCCCTGCTCGAAGCCCAGCACCCTGTTACCCGCATCACCACTGCGCTGGCCCGGCAGTTCCATTGGTGGCGCATCGGCACCGCCATCGCGGTCGGACTCTTCACGGTGGCCTTCGTCCGCGATCCCCAGCCGGTCTTCTGGCTCCTGGCCGCCGTCATCGCTGGCGCCGTGGCCTTTGTCGGGTGGCGCCGCCTGCGGGCATTCTGGAAAGCGGGTGATGAGGAGGAACCAAAGGCAGGCGATCCGGAATCGAAGATCGAATCACCCTGGCCGGTCGATCGGGTCTGGCTCGGGGTGGGGGCCGTGGCAATTCCCTGGCTGGTCTACCTTCAGGTGGCGGTTGGCTGGGATGCCATCGGTCGTTGGGTTGGGTCCAACCTCCCCCTGGTGATCGGCTCGCTCCTCCTGGCCACGATCGTCTCCCAGGCTGATGTTCTGCGTGACTGGCTGCTGGCTCGCTGGCAATCACCCGATCCGCAGCAGCAGGACCAGCGACGACACCTGCTGGAGATCGCACTGCTGGCGAGTGGGGTGGTGCTGGCTGGCATGCTGGTGGTGTTCAACTGGGAACCTCTCACCGTTGATCCCACCACGACCGCCATCGTGGCCTCCGGGATGGTGGTTGGGTGGGTGCTGGGCGGTGTCGTCGGCCTCGGGGTGAATGTCGCCTGGCATATCCCGCAGAACGGCAATGGGCTCTGCACCGGCATGGGCGATGATCGTGCCCTCACGCCATGGTTGACGCGGCGGATCAACACGGTGGCCGGACTCCCCGCCGATGCCCCACCGCTCACGTTCGGCATGCTGGCCAACCTGCCGGTGACCCGTCGCATCTCGCTGGAGGCCATCGCCACCGACCTCACCCGGGGTGTGCCGCTCGACCTGCCGGCAGCGCTGCACCGCTACCGGTTTCGTCCGAGCGAGTTCCAGCGGCTCTTCCCGGCGAGTGTGCTGACGCAACTGGGCGTTCCCGATGATGCGAACGATGACCTGGTGCCGTTCCCGCCGGCCGACCGGATTCCGTTGGTGGTGGTCGCCCGGATGAGCATGAGTTTTCCGGTGTTGTTCAGTGCCGTGCCGGTTCACTTCGACGATGGAACTCCCAATGCCACGCTTCGCCCTTGTCTGCTATCCGATGGCGGGATCATCTCGAATTTCCCGATCCACAAGTTCGATCGCTCGCTGCCGGGTTGGCCGACATTTGCGATCGACCTGATTGACGATCCGGGTGACCGGCCAACCCTCCTGAGCCAGCAGATCTGGACCAATCCGATTCGCATCACCAGCAATCCGGACCTGGCGGAAGGGGTGGCCACGCGCCGCGCCACCGAAACGATCCCCACCACCGACGTGGATTCCGTGCCGGGATTGCTCGGCCGCCTCGTCAACACCGCCCGCGGCTGGATGGACAATTCGCAGAAATCCCTGCCTGGCTATCGCGAGCGCATCGTCGGCATCCGGCTCTATTCCGGCGAGGGTGGGCTGAACCTCTCGATGAGTGCCGCCACCATTGATCGGCTGGCGCATCGCGGCATGTACGGCGTGCATGCGTTGCTGAAAGCGTGGCACCCCGATCCCGTTGCGCGTGCCCCGGATGAAACCGGTGCTGCGCGACTGGCGCGCTCGCAGTGGCACCAGCATCGATGGCTGCGCTACCGGATCATCATGCGGTCCCTCGAAAACACCGGCCAGGAGTGGCAGCGCCGGTACGCCACGCCGGTTGCCAATGGGGCCCATCCATCCATCGCCGATCTGGTCGAGGAGGCGGGAGAGGGCGACAATGGCGCTCCGGCTGGCATGGCCTACCCGTGGCAGTACGGTGCCAACGGCCTGCAGGCGGCGGTGCTGACGGAACTCTTCGATGCCTTTGCGGCGCGTACGCCACCAGTACTGGATATGGATGGCAACCCGGTGCCGGGTGTGTTCGACCAGCCTGTCGCCCCGGAAGTCGAACCGAAATCGTTGATGATGCCGCCGTTCGAATGATGGAGTGATACCTCGTGACCGATACCACCGCCGAACGTCGTGCGGACCTGCTGGGCCTGCTCGGCGACCTCCCCGATCGTGATCGCCCACTCTCGGCCTCCACCGTCTCGATTGAGGAGCACGACGGATACCTGCTGGAGACCATCACGCTCGACCTGAACGGGTTCGAACCGGTGCCGGCGTATTATGTCCGTCCGGTAGAGGTTGCAGGTCCCGTCCCGGTGGTGCTCTATCACCACGCCCACGGCGGCGACTACGTGCTGGGCAAGGATGAACTGATCCACGGGCGCGGCGCGTTGCAGGATCCACCCTGGGCGAAAGTGCTGACCGACCTCGGCTATGGCGCGCTCTGCATCGACACCTGGGCCTTCGGGGAGCGTCGTGGCCGGAGTGAGGGCACCATCTTTCGCCAGATGCTTTGGGACGGCCAGGTCATGTGGGGCATGATGGTGTTCGATGCCCTCCGCTCGGTCGACTACCTCGTTTCCCGCCCGGATGTCGATGCCAGCCGCATTGCCACGCTGGGGATATCGATGGGTTCCACCCTCGCCTGGTGGACAGCCGCTCTCGACGAACGGATCGGCACCTGCATCGATCTCTGCTGCCTGACCGATTTCGACGCGCTGGAAGCAATCGGCAATCTCGACGGTCACGGGGTCTACTACTACGTGCCGCGCCTGCGCCAGCATTTCACCGCCGCCGGGATCAACGCCCTGATCGCTCCCCGCGCTCACCTGGCGTTGGCCGGCCGCTACGATCGACTGACACCGCTTGCGGGCCTGGAACGGATCGACCGGGAATTGCGGGAGGTGTATGTGGCCGCTGGTGCGCCGGACGCCTGGCGACTGGAAACCTATCCCTGTGGGCACCTGGAAACGGCAGCCATGCGCGCGGTGGCCATCGCATGGTTGGAGCGGTGGTGCTAGCGTTCGAGGCGTAGCCTTGAATCGCGGGTTCGGCCGATCGCCTACAATCGGTGAACGGGTTGCAGGCAAGGAGCAGAACGATGGTCGCCGATCCGCAGGATTTCCCGACCGGACCGGATATCACCCCCAAGCTGGTCGAAGATGTGGGCCGGGCCTTTTTCGACCCCATGATCGGTGGTTGGCCGCTCATTCACTGGGAGTGGGTGTTCTGTCTCGATCCCGGCAGCCAGAGCATTACCGTCACCGGTGAGTGGCCCGAAAGCCCGAACCGGCGCGTGGTGCTGCATACGCATGAAACATCCCGCGAACTCGACGAAAGCACTCCCGCGGCAGACTGATCCACCACAATCCAGCACGGCTGGTTGCATCGAATGCCGGCATGACAATCGTTCTTGCCGGGTTGCCTGAATTACACGCACCAGGCGCGCGAAATCTGCGCTGTGCCTCCCGAAGGGAACCGATCGTGAATGGACTGGCTGATCTCCTGCGGGATATCGGTGAAGCCTGGCAGCGCGACATCATCGACCTCCACAAGCAACCGCAGGTGGTGCTCCTGGTGGCATTCCTCGGCACGTTCGCCATCGTTCGCTTCATCACCCATTCGATCCGCGCACACCGCTTCAGCAGGATCTTTCACAACATGAGCGCGGGTGGCACCCACCTGCACCATCTTGTGCCCGGCATCATCCTCATGATCCTGAGCGGCTACCTGCTGGTGGCACTTCCCCAGCCGGAGTTCCCGAAGGAGCCACTGGCGTTCTTCTTCGGGGTGGGCATGGCGCTGACGCTGGACGAATTCGCGCTCTGGCTGCACCTGAAAGACGACTACTGGTCGAAGCAGGGCCGCCAGAGCGTGGATGCGGTGATCGTGGTGGCGACCATTCTCGGTCTCGGGGTGCTGGGCTTGAATTTCTGGATCGACCT
>CAZNQC010000139.1:0-4985 GCA_964574825.1 uncultured Sphaerobacteraceae bacterium
AGACCAGCGGCGGCGAGGATGATGGCGTCGTACTGGTCGGTTCCGGCCTTGCGCAGGCGGGTGTCGATGTTGCCCCGCAAGTCTTCGATCTGCGCATCGGGGCGGAGGGCAAGGACCTGAACCGCGCGGCGGCGGGACGAGGTGCCGATCACCGGGTTGGCGGGCAGGTCGGCCAGCGGGAGGTTGTGGCGGGAAACGAGGATGTCGCGTGGGTCTTCGCGGGCCGGATAGGCGGCAATCCCGAGACCAACCGGCGAAATGGTGGGGACATCCTTGGTGCAGTGCACCGCCAGATCGACGTTTCCAGCCAGCAGTTCCTCCTGGAGGGCCGACGCGAAGACGCCGCGGCCGCCAATGGTGAGGAGCGATGATGACTTGTCGCGATCCCCTTCGGGGCGAATGACAACCAGTTCGGTTGGTTGGGCGGGAACGGTGCCTTCCAATCGGGCCTGGACGGCACGAGCCTGCCAGAGGGCGAGTTCGCTACCGCGAGTGCCGATTCGGAGGGGCGATGCCCCCGCCATGGTCTCTTCCTTGTTTTCTGTCATGGAACCGATCACCGTGAGCGTGCCGCGTATTTTCCTGCGTCCATTGTGACAGGTTGGGCGACCCGGAATCCGGATCTGGACCTGCCCGGCGGGCGAGGATGCCGCATTGGTGAACGACGATCTGGCGACCACGAGACGAAGGGCGGCGCGAGGCAGCCAGTTCGCGCTGGGCTGGCCGATTTTCCGGGTTCGATCAGCGTAGTCAGCGCTGGATTCCATGGTATACTCCTGTGTCTGGGTGCCACGTGCACCCCGTTTTGTGTGCTTTTTGGGGCATGGCAAATGGACCTCGAACCCGGAGTAATGTGGGTGTATTTGGGCCCAGTGAAACAGGACAGCGCCTGCAACGATGCAGATGACGCATGCCAGACAGGGTCGTTCGGGCAGGGAAGTTCTGATGACCGATG
Source organism: uncultured Sphaerobacteraceae bacterium (assembly GCA_964574825.1). Taxonomy (GTDB): domain Bacteria; phylum Chloroflexota; class Chloroflexia; order Thermomicrobiales; family UBA6265; genus JACCYX01. The sequence goes on from CAZNQC010000139.1 coordinate 956, forward strand.
GAACAACATCCGGGAACGGCACCTACGCGGTGATCGCGACCGGCGGGAAGCAGTATCGCGTGCAGGTGGGTGACAAGCTCACCGTCGAACGCCTCAGCGCCGAGGCCGGTTCCGACATCACGCTCGACCAGGTTCTCCTGGTGGGTGGGAATGGCGAAACCAGGATCGGCACCCCAGTGGTTGACGGGGCCACCGTCACCGCCACGGTGGACGAACATGATCGCGGCGAGAAGATCGTGGTGTTCAAGTTCAAGAAGCGGAAGCGCTATCGCCGCCGCACCGGCCACCGCCAGGCACTGACCCGGCTGACCATCACCGGCATTTCCGCCTAGCCCCTACCTCCCGGCAACGGGAAAGCCAGAAGGAGATACAACCATGGCTCACAAGAAAGGCGGCGGCTCTACCCGCAACGGTCGCGATTCCGCCGCGCAACGACTTGGCGTGAAGCGCGCAGACGGTCAGTACGTCCGCTCGGGCACCATTGTGGTGCGCCAGCGTGGCACCGAGTTCTGGGTTGGCAACAACGTGGGGATTGGCAAGGATCACACGATCTACGCCAAGATCGACGGTGTCGTTCGCTTCGAACCGATTGGCCGGGGCAAGCGCCGCATCAGCGTCTACCCGCCCGAGATTTATCCCATCGGTGGCGGCCCTGGTCTCCTCGCTCCTGAGGAACCGGTAACCACCATCGCCGCGGACTGAGAGATTCACCGCAATGAAGCCCAACATTCATCCCAACTACGTCGAAGCCACGGTGATCTGCTCGTGCGGCAACACGTTCCAGACCAAGTCCACCCGCCAGGAACTGCGGACGGACCTGTGCAGCGTTTGCCACCCGTTCTACACCGGTGAGCAGCGGATTGTGGACACGGCCGGTCAGGTCGAGCGCTTCACCCGCCGGATGGAGGCAGCCGCCGCCAACGCCGGGCAGAAGTCGAAGCGACAGCGACGGCTCGATGCTCGCCTGCAGGCCCAGGCCGAGGCGGACGCCGCTGGCGAAGCTGGTGACGGCGAGGTTGTCGAAGTCGCCGAAGAGGCCGAGGTGGCTGCCGAGTAATTCGGTTCCATTCAGATCTCAACAGAACAAGGCCGCCGGGATTCGTTCCTGGCGGCCGTGCTGTTTGCGGCGGATCGGGCGACAGTTTCGAGATTGACGGGACGGGGGCGCATCCCGTTCCAGACAGGGGCGACACGAGGTCGACCTCTCGCGGGGTCGTCGTCCGGCGGCCAATGGGTACGCTTCACGGCCAAGATGGATGGCTCGCCAGACGACACCTGGGCGAATCGCCCGAGTGGAACTGGATCGACCTCCGGTCGATGCGCTTCGCGTGGGGACTCTTCGCTCCGCTCAGCATGACGGCCCCGACGGGACAGTCAGTCGACGGTATCGAGATCGAAGAGGGCGAGGCTGGGTGGAGGGGCCACGTGATTGCCGGGCGCGGCGAGGGTTTCGATCATGCTGGCCTGAACCCACTGGTGCTCGTCGGTGTGGACGAAGCGGGCGAAGTGCAGCACGGCCTGTTGCCCGTTGTCACTCAGGTCGCGGAACACGGCGAGCAAGCGGCGTTCTTCGGGGGTCTCCCGGCCGCCTTCAACGGGTTCGATCAGACCGGCCGCCTTCATCAGGTCGACGCGAGCCGCACCGAGGGCAGCCGCCAGCTTGTCGAGGGTTTCGACGCTGGGATGGGCGCCCCGACCACGCTCGATATCGCAGACATACGAACGGCTCAGGCCAGCCCGGGTTGCGAGCTCCCGCTGGCTGAGACTCTGTTCCATGCGCGTCGCCCGGATCCACCCACCCAGGGCACCGCCATCGGTTCGTTCCGGCTGTGTTCTGGCCATCAGGGTCTCATCCCGCCTTCCTCGCCCACCCACCTGTCGCACGTTGCACGAATTCCGGCCGCGTTCACGGCCAATCATGACTTGAAGCGGCTCGTGACTCCTGCGACCATCAGTGCATCATGTTTGGAAGCAATGATAGTCTGGAAAGGGTATCGCGCATGCCGCATCAACCGGAGCCGACCAGCCGAGTGGGCAGGATAACCACCCCATGAAGCGACCCCGCATCGCCATCATCGGCGACACCCGCCTTTCCTATGGTGAATTAACCGACGCTGGAGCCATTGCCCTGGAACTGGCGACATCATGGCCGGTGGAGGTTGGCATCCGCACGGTGGCGGACTCACCTGCGGCCTGGGAGGCGCTCGATGAGGCGTTCGGCGGTGTGGGGGTGACGAGCTGGATGTCAATCCGGGAGTCGGGTGGGGAGAACGGTGACGCCCTGGGTTCGTCGGTGCGGATGGGCGACATGCTCAACATCGACGAACTGTTCGCCCACGACCTGGTGATCGTGGCATCGCGCGATGTGGCCCTGCGAAGATTCCTTGCCGACCTGCCAGTGCACACCTGGCCGGGTGTCAGGATCATGTCGCTGATTGGGCTGCACGACGGTCCGATCGCAGGCGAATCGCTTTCCGACCTCTCGCGATTCGACGTGGTGATCGGTCCGGACACGGCCTTTGCCGACCTGGCACCTCACCTGGAGTCACCGATCGGCTCGGGAGTCGAGTCGCTCGCTCCCCTGCTGGCCGGGAGCAACGTGCGAGCCGCGGTGTCGTGGGGCAAGCACGGAGCCTTCCGCTGTGTGGCCGAGGGGGCATCGTGCGTCACGATTCCACCACATCATGCCCCGCACACCGCCAGCGATGCCCCATGGGCGACCTTTGTCGGGGCGGTTGCCTACGGCGTGGTTCAGCGGCAGGCGTGGGACGAGATTGGCCGGGAGGCGGCGCGGCGGTTCGCGATTCGGGCGCAGGGTCTCCGCTCGGTCCGGGTGTGACGGGGAGATGAGCAGTGGCAAATACAATCCGGGCCGACACAGCCGAGCCAGTAACCGAAGTCAATCTCTTCCCTGGCTCGGCTGGTCGGCCCCTACTGCTTTTCGCCAGCGGACCGGATAGCGTGTCGATTCTGGATGGCGGTATCGGATGAACTCCGAACGACTCCAGATCCGGGTCGAATCCCCGTCTCCCCGTGCCACACTAACCTCCCAGGTGAAACTGCTGGCAGCACGACACGGTTTGACGATCAGCGGTATTACGTCAACTCTCCCCTTCGATGGCCTCACTGAGCAGCTTACCGACCACATCGACGCCGGCCATGTGGAAGGGCTCGACTGGTTCAACGCCGAGCGGGCACGAATTGCGGGCGACGTCCGGCACCTCCATCCCACCGCGCAATCGATCGTGGCGATCGGTCTTTCCTACTGGCCTGGTCCCACGGAGAAGCCGGATGATGGCGTGCCGCGAGGACGGATATCGCGTTACGCCTGGGGGCGAGACTATCACCGGGTGCTGAAACGCCGGATGAAAGCCTTCGTGCAGGCGCTGGAACGTGAGCTGGGACGGACGGTGGAATCGCGGGAACTGGTTGACACGGCGCGCGTCTCGGACCGGACAATTGCCGCCCGGGCGGGAGTGGGCTGGTTCGGCAAGCACTCAAACCTGATCGTGCCGGGGCATGGGTCGTGGGTGCTGCTGGGCGAGGTATTGCTGGACCTCGACCTTGAACCAGACGAACCACTGAACCGGAACTGTGGGTCGTGCCGAATCTGCCTCGACCGATGTCCGACCGGGGCGATCGTGGAGCCCTACACGGTGCATGCGCCCCTCTGCATCTCCTACCTGACGATCGAACTGCGCGAGGCGATTCCGCGGGAGTTGCGGGCGAAGATGGGTGACTGGGTCTATGGCTGTGATGTCTGCCAGGAAGTTTGCCCTTACACCGGTGCGGCTGCCGCGCATGACGATGACGAACTCCAGCCGAAAGGCCTGAATAACGCCTATCCGTCGCTCCACTGGCTGCTGGAGATGAGTCAGGACGAGTTCGGGGCGACGTATTTCGGCACACCGGTGCCACGCACGAAGAGGCGGGGACTGGCGCGCAATGCGGCGGTCGCATTGGGGAATATCGGCGAGGAGGCCGACCTTCCAGTGCTGGCCCAGGCGATGGAAACGCACGACGAGCCGCT
>CAZNQC010000139.1:5085-10230 GCA_964574825.1 uncultured Sphaerobacteraceae bacterium
GAGCAGGGTTCGGAAAGATTGGCACCGGCGACACCATGGGGAAGACCACACGCCAGCCACGCCCCGCGGGCCGATGTTGGTTCCCGTGGCTGGCTGGGTCTTCCGTACTGCAACCGTCCGGGACAAGCCTGTGCTAACGATTCTGTGCTCTGCTGCAAGGCAAGCATTCGCCCGACATCCCAGGAGCCGTTCGCCCGTATTTTTCGCGGCCAACGTGCGGCTGGCCCAGATGCGACATCAGTCCACCGTGGGAATCCGCAGAACGGTGTGGGTGTGGGCCGGGATCGTGACCGTCAGCGTGTGGCCAGTGCCTGATTCGGTGCTGGTGCGGACAGAGGCGGCGTCGAGACGGTCAAAGTCGTTGGCAGTGTGAACGTCGTCGCCGACCACATCGAAGCGCGCGATATCCCCGGCGATCGCACCGGCAGCGAGCCCGAGCGCAACCTCCATGTCGTTGTGTTCGTCACGATTGACCAGCGAGACGACGAGGAGACTCCGATCGTCGTCGCGCGTGGCGGCAACGTCGAGTACCTGCAGGGTTCCGAGACGCTCGGTCGTGAGCAAGTTCTCCCGCGATTTGACGACTGGCGGCAGCGTGGCGACCGGGCCGTCGACCCAGGCGGCGAGGGCGTTCGACTGCGTGTGCTGGGCGAGCAGGGCCAGTGGGTGATAGATCGTCTGCAGGAAGAGCCCTTCCGGCGAGGTGAAGATGGGAGCGATGACGTTGACCATCTGGGCGAGGTTGGCGACCTTGACGATATCGCTCTGGCGGACGAAGACATTCAGGTAGGTGGCGACGGCGAGGGCGTCGGAGAGATCGTATTTCTCCTCCAACCGGGAAGCAGCGCCGAGCGCGCGGTACCAGACATTCCATTCATCGTAGGCGACGTGAATCTCATGCTCGATATTCTGGAGGGCGCGAACCCGGGAGATCTCGGCGCGAACCATGTCCAGTTCCCATTCGGCGAAGTGGGGTTCGTAGACATTGGCGGTGTAGTCGCTGGAGCCGGTGTACATGTGGATCGAATGGTAGCGAACGAACTTCGCCAATCCTTCGAGGACCGTGCGATCCCAGGCTGACGACCCACTGTTGCCGCAGGAGACGAGTTCGATGGTGGGATCGGTCCAGCGCATGACCTTGGCAAACTCGATCGCCTTCTTGACGTAGTCCTCGGCTGAGAGGTGACCGATTTGCCAATCGCCGTAGACCTCGTTGCCGAGTCCCCAGTATTTCACGTTGTACGGCTCGTCATGACCGTTGGCGCGGCGGAGGTTGGCCCAGTAGGTGTCTTCCGTTCCGTTGCAGTACTCGACCCAGGAACGGGCCTCCTCCATGGTGCCGGTGCCCATGTTGACGCAGATGAAGGGCTCGGTGCCGAGTTCGCGGCACCACTCGATGTACTCGTCGGTGCCGAAGCGGTTGGACTCGACATCGTGCCAGGCGAGTTCGAGGCGGCGCGGACGCTCGTCCTGGGGGCCGATGCCATCGGTCCAGGTGTAGCCAGAGACGAAGTTTCCGCCCGGCCAGCGCATGAGCGGGATGTCCAAGGGGCGGAGGGCATCGAGCACGTCGAGCCGGAAGCCACGTTCATCGCTGAGCGGTGAGCCTTCGTCGTAGATGCCGCCGTAAATGCAGCGGCCGAGGTGTTCGAGGAATCCGCCGAAGATCCGGCGGTCGACCTGGCCGGTCACGCGGTCGAGGTCGATTTTGACGCGGGCATGCTGGGTTGCCATTCATCGTCTCCCGAATAGGTGCGTTGTCGAATGAGCGGTATGGTATCCGCTGAGCGGCAATTGTGGGAGATGGCGACAACGAAAACACCGGACTCCCAGGGAAGTCCGGTGTGATCAGTTTGCTGGGTGTTGCGCCGGGAACTCGGCTGCATGTTCAGGTTTGGGGGCGGGCCGACACATTCGAGCCAGGCCCTGAGAGCAAACGTGGTTGTACAGGCTCGAAAGGTCGGCCCCTACAATTGCCCGCGCGCTCAACGCTGAACAGATACAGAACGGGAATTAGGCCGCGACCTTGCCCGACTTGCCCATGGTGCGCAGGCAGCGGGTGCAGATGTGCAGCCGCACGCCCTGGCCATTGATGACGAACTTGCGGGTCTGCACGTTCGGCTTGAAATCACGGTTCGTGCGCCGCTTGGAGAAGCTCACGTTTTTGCCAAAAGTCTTGGCCTTGCCACACACGTCACATTTACCGGCCACGGCGGGCCTCCCTTCGATGTTGGTACCGCCGCGAGACGGGATGTCGGACGGGGACGTTCTAGTCACTCGGTCGCAATACGCGAAAGCGGCGCCGTCAATGGACGACGCCAATCCAAGGGCGAATGCTACCACGCTGGGTGGAGTGGCAGCAACTTTTTGAAGCGGATCCGCTACCGATCGCTACTGGCGGAGAACTGCCTAGACCAGCAGGGCGAGTGCGGTCACCACGGCTCCCACCCCGACTGACAGCCCCATGATCTGGAGGGCCTTTTGCTGGTCCTGCTTGCGGAACTCGGCAGACGTCACGTCCTCGGTTTCGCCAACATCATTGAACACGTTCGACAGGCCACGGAAACCGAATCCCGCACAGAAATGCATCTGGTCCTGCAGGATACCCGAGGCCGCTCCGGCCACGGGGATGAACAGGAGCAAGCGCCAGGGCCGGGTGGCATGGGTGGCGATGAGGATGACGACCAGCACGAACGCGGCGGCGGCCGACATCAGGCCGAACTGGCGTCGCTGTCGTCGCTCCGCAGGCCCGATGTTACAGACCCCAGGGACGTATCCGGACGGTTCATCAGTGGAGATTGGCGTAGGCATACGAGACTCCCTGCTCGGCAACGACGATCAGGCAGTCATGGTAGACCATGGGCTTCCGCATCACCTGGTCATTGAGAGGGAATGGCAAGATAGCGACGACCCCTCCACCTGCACCAGGTGCGTTTCTGCGAAATCTCCTGAATCGGGCGCGGCGAGCGCAACCATTGAAAACGCTCGCCGCAGGTGACGCCAATTCGCCGAATCAGAAGGTCAGGAATCGCTGTCGGCCGCCGCGATCTTGTCTGGCAGATCGGCCGGTGCGGGCTCCTTGCTGACCTTGCTGGCGTCCTTCAACTCAGTGGCCAGGTCGACCTCGGCCGAATCATCGCCAACGAAGAGGACGGCCGACTGGCCCTTGTCCAACGACTCGCCGACTGCATGGAGGTCGCCGGTGCTGAAGCCCTTGTCGTGGAACTTGGCCACCACGGCGCCAACGGCACTGCCGAGGATGGCCGTGCCCAGAATGGACGGCGGAAAGATCAGCCCGAGGACTGCCCCGACGGCCGCGCCTCGCACTGCTCCTTGCGAGCCGGTGATATCGCCGATTTCGTGAAGGTGGACGTGGCCATGTTCGTCGCGATGAACGGCGGCGAGGCCGTCGACATGCACCTTCTCCTCCCTGGCGGCGGTCGCAATCGCCTTCGCCACGGGTGTTGCCGTGTCCTCGCCGTCGAACACGGCCATGAAGAGATAGAGATCCTGAACCTGGGCCATGGTGCTGTCCTTTCAAGGAACTCGATGAACTGATGTGCCGACCAGTGCCGGGCACATTCCCGCACGACGCTGAACCAGAGGCCAGCCGAGGGCGGGAGGGATATCTCACGGAAGAGGCGTGGCGGTCAGGTCCTCCTTTCGCACATCCAGCACGCGCACTTCGATGGTCACGTCATGGTCGAATCGGTCCTCGATTTGCTGCACGGCGTCTTCCGCTGGTGGCAGGTCACCCTCGCCGCCCAGCACGATCCGGACATCGTTGCCGTGGACATTGACTTCGTAGACCTCCCACTCGGTTCCCGCCAGCCAGTCGTTGACGATGGCAAGGGTGTCGTCTTCGCGGGTGGCATCCTGCCAGAGCAGGTTCGAGTTGGCGCGGAGGGGGATGGCGATCAGGGCGATGAAGAGCAGGATGGCAATGAAGGCTCGCCGCATCTCGGAGGCACGTCGACCAACGACGCTGGCCAAGCCGGTGGCAATGAAGGTGATGGTTCCGGCCAGCAGAATGGCCCCCATGTTGGTGAGAAAGAGGACCATGGCGCCGCGCGCCAGATCGCCTTCGCCGCCGGCCAGCAGGATTCCGACCGTGTTGAGGGGCGGAACCAGGGAAATGGCGATGGCCACACCCGGCAACGCGTCGGCGACATCGACCCGGCTGAGGGCATAGGCACCGGCGCCACCGGACGCGAGGGCAATGACGAGATCGAGCAGCCGGGGTTCGGTGCGGGCCAGCACCTGAGCTGAACTGGTGGCCTCCCAGCCGGAAGGCATGAAGGTCGCCATGGTCCAGCCAACGGCAATGGAAATGCTGATACCCGCCACCACGATGATGGCTGACCGCAACAGACGGTTGGGCGCACCAATCACAATGGCGACAACCATGCCCATGATGGGAGTCATGAGCGGCGCGACGATCATGGCGCCGATGATCGAGGCGACCGAGTCGCTGAGGAGCCCACCCGTGGCGATGACCGAGGCGAAGAGGATCAACATGACGAAGCGCTTGAGCCGGGCGCCCATTTGCGGGGGTTCAAAGAACAGCGTTTGCTCGATGCGTTCCAGATCCTGTTGTGTCGCCACGGCTGCTCCCCTGCCCGCGTCCAGCCACCGGTCCCCGATGTCTCGCGGGGCCAGGACGTGATTGCGTCATGTCTGGATGGTAGCGGTGCAGTGGGCGGGACGGTAGCGGAAGAGGGCGTAATTTCGACGTAGTCACGGCGGGCCGGGCCAGTTTTGCCCAGTTCCGCTCGGTGGTTGCCGCTGGCAGACGCACTCCCGTTGTTGTCTGGGAGCTACCCGCGTTGGAACGGGACGATGAGGGATCGGCGGCCTTGCTGGGGGGACCGCCTCATTTCGCACGAGGACAATGGCTGATTGGCCCACTCCGGGGGAGAAGGACCGAAGGCTCGATCGAGGCGCCTGTCGCAACGGATTGTTTGGCCGGTCTGGTGTACACTTCCTGACTGCGCGAGGCGTCATATAGCCGAGCGCAGGTGTGTACGGCGATCGAGATGAGGAAGTCCTGGTTTATGGCCGTAGGTATGCACCCGTAGCTCAGCGGATAGAGCGTCTGCCTCCGGAGCAGAAGGCCGCAGGTTCGAGTCCTGCCGGGTGTACCAA
>CAZNQC010000140.1:0-10149 GCA_964574825.1 uncultured Sphaerobacteraceae bacterium
TCACCTTGCCATATGAGGCCACTCCTGTTGTCCCAGGCCTCGTGAGGCAGGCTCGACTCTTCGCTGGCGCTTAGCGTGACGAGTGCTTTTGGGTATAAGGGTGACCGGCAATAGGGCCGGGCGGATGGATTCGACTTCGCTCACCACAGGCTGCCGCTCAGTTATCGAATGGGGCATTTCGTGACCGGTCGCGGCAGGTCCGCCCCTCCCCGATGACTCCACAATTCCCTCTTGCCGGTCGCTCTAAGGCCATTCAAGGCAAAAAGGTCTGCTCGGTGGCGAAACCTGATGGTTGCGGCCATGAGTTTGGCGCTCAATTTAGTCGTCATAATCGTCGTCGTAGGTCGACCGGATGAAGCGATATTGCATCGAATCGTCCACAAACCGGTAGCCGATCGACTCGTAGATGTGGTTCGCGGTGGGGTTGCCGGCATCGGTGTAGAGGCAGGCGAATTGCAGGTCCTGGTCCAGCACGTAGCGGGTGACGGCTGCGGTAATCGCTGCGCCGTAGCCATGGCGACGGTACTTCTTCGGCGTAAACACTGGGCCAATGCGCATGCCATGCGGCGTGCGGCCCTTGTAGCAGGCGAGACTGACCGGTTTGCCCGAATTATCGAGCCAGAACATGCCGCTGCCACGCTCCAGCAGGCGTGTCAGCATCGCGTTCGCGGCGCGCTGAGCCTGTTCGAGCCGCGCGCCCTCGGCGTCGAGGGCGAACCAGGTGAACCATTCCTTCAGCAGATCGTTGTCCTCGGCCGTGAAGTGACGCCACGATCCTTCGATGCCGGTGGGAGCCATCACCGAACTCGTCTGCAAAATGCGTTGGGCCATGCCGGGCGCAATCGATCCACTGGTCAGGCGTTCCCAGCGCTGGGCGAAGCGCTCGACAGTCGTGGTTGGTCCCATCACGCCCGGCACATCCAGGTCGCGCTGGACCAGGTCAACCAGAATTGCATCGGCGGCGGTTTCGTCCATTCCGGCCGAGAGCAGCATCAGGAAGGAGCCGCCCTGGGTGGCGACACCCTGCACTTCGCCGGCGTCATCGGTGGCGATGCAGGTTTGCACCCCGGGCTGGAATCCCCGATCTTCCCAGAGACCCGCCAGCTGGATGGTGTTGCTGGCCTCGTGTTGCAGGAGGAACTCAACTACCTTGTTCCATAGTCCCGCATCAAGGCTGGTATCGTGAGTTGGCCGCACTACATTCATGATCCGGGCTCCCGGGAATCGCGAATACCACTGTAGAAGTAAATCGAGACGCCATTTTCCGCATAGACGCGTTCAAGGTCACCAGTGTCTACCGCGAGCTCGAATTTCGCCAACCCGGCGTCGCCGTAGGTGGCACGTTCGAGCGGTCCCACGTAGATGAGCTGGATGCCGTAATCAAGGAGAATCGGTTCCACGTCGGCCAGGGTGCCGGTGGAGGTGTAGAGGGTGCGGACGTCATCGGCACGCCAATCGACCAAGCGGTCCATGCCTGGCCGCTGCTGGCGTTCGACCGGCACGGACCCGATCACCGTGGGAAAACCGGTCAGAGCGCTGATCCTGCCGCCCCAGCCGGAGGTACCCGCTGGCACTTCGACAATGGTGGGAAGCCCGGAAACGGAGACCTGTAGCCACTGGATGGCGGCGAGGTCCGGGGAGAGCGGATACGGTTCCACCAACTGGCCGTTGGCATTGAGGTCCAGGGTTCCCGCGGACATGAAGCCGATTGCGTCGAGCGAGAGCGATCGTTCGACCAGTCGATCATCCTGCTGCTGGGGAACGGCCAGGATGGGATAGGCCACGCCAGGCGCCGCCAGCACCAGCACGCCGACCAACGCCGAGCCGGCCACCAGTCTCGCTCCCATCTCACTGCCACGACCAAGCAGCGCCATGGCACGAATGGCCAGCAGCACGCCTCCAATCGTGAGCAGCACCCACGCCGCCAGTTGGAATTGCAGGGGGATGTTCTGTTGCTGTGGCCAGGTCTGGAACTCGTAGAGGCTGCCGAACAGCACCAGGACCAGGCCAGTCATGATCAGGGCGAGGAGTACCAGCCGGCGACTGTTCGACTGCCAGTGCCAGACCAGGAAGAAGGTTCCCATCAGCACCAGTGGCACCAGCAGGATCGGCAGGCCGACGATCCAGGCGAGCACGACGGTGACGGCAAAGAGCACCAACGCCGGAAGCCGCACGCGCATGTCCCCGGGGCCGGCATCCGCGGCCGACAACGAAGCGGCTCCGCGGACGGTCACCCAGATCACGATGGCCAGCCAGGAAGTTCCCAGCAGGGTGGTGAGGTTGCCGACATCCAGAGCCTGATCGACCGGTTGCCGGAGGGTAGAAAACGTTCCATACGTGCGCAGGAATGGCCAGATCGCGACCACGGCGATACCGACCACCAGCACGATGGAGACGAGCGAATCACGGACGATGGCCCAGGCCAGGTGCCAGTCGCCGTTAGCGGCCGAGACGAGGAAGATCGCCAGGCTCACCAGCGCCAGGAAGGCAACGCCGAACAGGGGATTCGTGGCGATCAGCCAGCCGGTGACGACGCCCGTGACGACCAACCAGCTCCCCAGTTCCCGGGGCGAGCCGAGCGTGGCGCCAGGACGCCCATCTTCCGTTGCTTCCTGCCGGTTGCGGGTCAGGAAGCCGAGCGCGATCGCCAGGGTGGCCAAGAGCAACGGGAGCCCGCGTTGCTGGATGGCGAATTCGTTGGTCAGGTAGGAGATCAACGGCACTTCGAGCGCGCCCACACCGGGGAATGTGGTGGTGGACCACCAGGCGCCGTCTGGCAGAGTGGGTGAGGAGGTCAATGTGATCCAGGCGCCGCGAATGGCGTCGGGGATTCTGCCGCCGTAGTTCAGCGACCAGTCGGCGGCGGCGATGCGCTGGGCCACTCCCCACGGACCGAGCAAGGCGAAGGCGGCGGCGCCGAGCACCCCCGCGACCATCGTTAGTGCGGCCGACCGGGGCGAGATGAATCGCTGGACCAGCAACGCCGTCAGTGACCAGGCGTTGAGGAGCAGCAGGGCGGCCAGTGTGCCAAGTGCCAGGGAGTAGGCGGTGCTGGGTTCGATGCCGGTCAGGCGGGTCAGGGTCGCCCACGGCACCAGACCGAAGGTGAAGTCGTGGATCACGCCATCGACCAGCCAGGGATCGTAGGCGGGAAATGACGGGGTGAAGGTCGTGGCCGTGAACGCAGCCATGTCCTGCAGCTGGCTGCCGATGCGGCTGGGAATCCAGAGGTCGGGATTCCCGGCTCGCAGTAGCAGCGTACCAACGTACCCGGCAACCAACACGATCTCGGTGCCGGCAAACCAGCGCCAGCGCGTTCTCACATCGGCCCTGAATGCGCTGCCGGCTTGCCAGATGACGAAGGTCGAGGCTGCCAGCACCGCCAGCCAGGCGACCGCAATCGCCGGGAGTCCAAATCCGATTGCCGGAACAGATCCCAGCCACCAGGTGATCCAGCCCACCAGAAAGATGCCAAGCGTCTTCGAAAGCGCATAGCCGCGGTCGGGGAGCCAGGGGAACAGTCGCCAGGCCAGGGGCATCACCGCCAGAGCCATCAGTTGCAGGCTCAGGTACCAGACCACCGGCGCGATCCGGTTTACCAGTGATCCGGGGGCAAGGAGGGATTGCCAGCCGGTCGCCGCGCGCACGGCATCCTGTCCCTCGGTGTCGAGCATGATCCGGTCGGGTTGGGTCTGCACCGGCCGAATCCAGATTCCGCCGTGACCGAGGGCGTCGTGGAGCAGGTACCAGGCAGCATGGGGGTCCCACTGGTCCGTTTTGCGAAAGATGCGGACCTCAGGGTGGTCGTAGACGGTGAAGGCCTCCTCAGCGCCACGGTCGTCCAGCGAAATGCCGAAGAGCTCGGGGAAGGAGGTGAAGTGGGCGACCTCCTCGAACCCCAGTTCGCCGGAGAGCAGGGCGTCGTAGTAGGCATTGGCCATTGGATAGCGCCACGGCAGCCGGTCGATTGAGTCGATCAGCCGGTTGGAGGAGAGGATCACGTAGTCGGCTTGCTGAAGTACCCCGATCATCCGATTGAGCTTGTTCAGGTTCTCATCGTCGTAGGGAGCGATGCTGATGCCATTCCAGGAATACCCAGCCTGCTCCGGGATGCCGACGGGCAGGCCAGAATCCCAGTATTCGCTGACGATGGTTGAACCGTCGGGAATGTTCTCGACGATCCATTCCGAGGCCGCCACGCGGGAATGGGGCTTCTGGTAGATCGAGACGAATGCCACGGCGTAGAGCACGGTGAGAGCGACCACGATGATGGGCAGGACGACCCCTGGATGGCACCAGCGTGGTGGTCGCCACGACCAGTCCAACCTGCGGAGGTGAAGACGCCCGCGCCGCCAACCCCAGGCTGTCAGTGCACCGAGCAGCCCGGCTGCCAGCACCACGAGGAACGGGTAGGCCGGCAGCAGGTAGCGCATCGTCTTGATCAGGCCCAGGCCAAAGTACAGCAGGTGAAACGCGATCCAGCCGACCGGCATCAGCAGCGTCCAGGTTGGCCAGTGACGGGCGGTGAGCATGCGCCAGCACATCCAGCCGAACCCGGCCAGGGCGGCCAATCCCAATGCTGGTCCCATTCCCCACAACACCAGATTCTTCACCTGGAAAAGGATTGGCGTGCGCTCGGTCCACTGATGACTTGGCGGGTAGTCGATCTGGCCGGATTGCACCTGGCTCCAGAATTCGATATCCGCCAGCCAGCGCGAATCGAGCTGAAACGAAAGCAGCGAAGGGCCGGTGAAGGTGTAGGGCTGGGCGAGGCGGAAGGTCCAGACCGCCACCAGGCCAGCCAGGATCGTGGCGAAGAGGACCGGAAAGGTGTCGCGGCTGCGGGGTTGGCGGGCAGTCTCTTCGTCGGAAAAGACTGGCAGGCGCGGCGACAATGCCTGCCAGCCTTGCAGTCGTGCGAGCTCGAACGCCGGAAGCGCCAGGAACCCGGTGGTCGCCAGCATGGTTGGCTTCGATGCTCCGGCCAGACCAACCATCAATCCGGCGAGGGCGTAGAGACTCCACCGCGGATGCTTCCAGGCGGCCAGGGCGAAGGCAAAGGTTGCGGTGCCGAACATCGTCGCCCAGGAATCGGTGGTGAAAAAGTGGGCGCTCTGGATGTTGAGGACCGTCGTCGCCATCAGCAAGGCCGCCAGCAACCCGACCCACCGGTTCCAGAGCATCCGGCCGATCCACCAGACCAGCACGATGGTGGTGGTGTCGGCGAGCACCGACAGCCAGCGGCCCGGCAGGTGATTGTTACTGATGGCGGTGTATTCGGTGAACGAGCCGACCAGCTTGGCCATGAACAGCGGGAAGGTTCCGTAGACATACCCCGTCTCGTGGTTGAAGGGGTTGAGCGGGGAGGTCGCCGAGTTGAAGTATTCGCGGATGCTGATTGGCGCGCTGATCCGGTCGAGGATCGAGCTGAGGGAGAGTTCATCCGGATGGAGGTAGTAGCCAGTTCCCCAGCGGATGCCAGTGAAGCGGAGAACCAGGCCGAAGGTGACGATCAGCGCGAGGAGCAGGCCTTCGACAAGCGCCAGGCGCCATCGCGTCCCGGCTGGGCGTGTCTCAGTGTCGGCTGGGGGGGTGGGTGCCGGAGCATCGTCGTCAATGGGTGGTTCTGGCACCTGGAATGCTGGCTCCGGCATGGCGAATCGGCGCTCCTGGCGGACGGTGACCTAGAGTGAACGACAAGAGGCCAGGCGGACGATAGCCGCCTTCACCGTCCATGATGGGATTCGTGCCTGATCGGCGGCGGGTCCGCCCCTATCAGATGACATGGCAATCACCTCCGGCCGTCGCCCTTATGGCAGCCAGCACCAATGGTACTCGGCCTCTATCCGATGTTCAGGCCGGTGACGAGCATCAGTGCGGTGGCAACCAGCAGGGCGGTCAGGATCAGGACCACGACGGCGACGCGGGGACCGGTGGCGCGGACCGACCGGATGTCGACGCTGAGACCGAGTCCAGCCATGGCCACCGCCGTGAGGACCTTGCTGATGTCCTTGAACCAGTCACCGACCGCCGACGGCATGATGGATGTCGTGCGGAGCAGCGACATGGCCAAAAAGCCGATCACGAACCAGGGGAGCAGCTTGCCGATTGTGAGCTTGCCGGGACGAGTGTCGCCTTCGGCCTGCTCGTTGCGGTAGAGGAACGCGAAGAGGGCCACGACTGGTCCGAGCAGGAGCACGCGGGTCAACTTGACCAGACTGCCGAACTGGGCCGCTTGCGCCGAAACCGGCAGGGTGGCGGCCAGCACCTGGGGCACGGCGTAGACGGTCATTCCGGCCACCACGCCGTAGCGTTCGTCCGAGAGGTTGAGCAGGGGAATCAGGGCGGGGAGGGCGAGGACGACGCCGACGCCGAGGACAGCGGTGAGGGCGATGGCCGCGGCGATGTCCTGCTTCTTCGCCCGGATCGCGGGGGCGACGGCCGCGATCGCCGAATTGCCGCAGATGGCGTTGCCGACGGCGACCAGAATCGAGAGCTTGGTATCGAGGCCCGCCAGGCGGCCGATGGTGATCCCGGCCACCAGGGTGATCGAAACGCTGATCAGGACAGCGGTGAGGATTTTGGGGCCGGCTTCGGCCAGGTCGGCCAGGTCGAGAGAGGCGCCAAGCAGCACGATCGCGAATTCGAGCAATTGCTTGGCGGAGAACGCGATGCCAGGTGTGAGCTGGTCGGGCGGTGTCCACAGGGCCCGGACCACCAGGCCCATGATCAAGGCGAGCACGAGCGGTTCGAAGACGACCCAGCCGATTGCGGCGTGCTGAAGCTCGCCAAGCAAAAACGCGGCCGCGGTGAGGATAGCGGCCGCGAGGACACCTGGCGCGAGGCGGCGGATGGTTTCCAGCAGGTTGGCGGGAGAGGAAAATGCGGTCACAAGGCGTTCGGTCCGGTGGTAGAAATCCAGCCAGGACCAATGCACCTCGGCCCGGGCTCGGGTAGCCTATGTCGCAGGACATGATTTGGCCACCCCTTGCGTTGGGGCGGCGTACGTGGGAGCAAGCGACAAGATGAGTGATGGACCTCAACGCGTCATCGTTACCGGTGCAAATGGCCTGATCGGGAAGTTGGCAATCGATGCCTGGCGTGACGATCCGCGGTATGACGTGGTGGGATTGGCTCGCAGCGAGGGGCCGTACACGGATGTCCTGGCGGACCTGGCCGATCTGGATGCTCTCGTCGCAGCGTTCCAGGGGGCAGATGCGGTCGTGCATCTTGGTGCGACCTCGGCCGTTGGGTCGGAATGGGACGCCGTGCTGCACAGCAACCTGATTGGCACCTACAACGTGTTCGAGGCAGCCCGGCAGGCGGGAGTAAAGCGGGTCGTGTTCGCCTCGACCAACCACACCATCGGGTCGTATGAGCTTGACACCGCGCCCGAGGTGTATGAACTGGACGACGATCGCGTCTGGGACGAGCAGTCGGAACTGCGGCCCGATTCGCTCTACGGCGTGTCCAAGGTCTACGGCGAGGCGATGGCGCGGTACTACGTGGACCATCACGGTCTGAAGGCGTATTGCATTCGGATTGGTGGCACGCGCGACACGGACTCGCCTACCCATCCGGACAATCTTTGGGCACCGGAACGCGACGGCGAAGAAGGGATCGAGGTCGCGCGCAAGCGGATGCGGGCGGTCTGGCTCAGCGAGCGGGACTGCATCCAGCTGTTCGAGCGGGCCCTGGCCTCGGACGAGGACTGGGTGCTCTGCTACGGCATCTCGGAGAATCCCCGCCGGTTCTGGAGCATCGAGCATGCCAGGGATGTGCTCGGCTACGAACCGCAGGATTCGGCTCCTGCCGAGATCTTCCCGACGCGATAATGGGTGATGGGCCAGCGCCGGGCGGGTATGCTCGGTTCGGCAGTCCGTCGTAAGACTCGGGGCTTGCGCACCACGCAGGGCGGACGACAGCCGCCTGCTTCCTTGTAGATGAACCCTGTGCTCGATCGGCGGCAGGTCCGCCCGTACGTCACGGGCGCGACGTGCTCCTGGGTGGAGCTCCCAACGGGAAGAGTGTTTCCATGCGTGTGCTCGTGGCTGGTGGGTCTGGCTTCATCGGCAGTCACCTGGTGGACCGGTTGCTCGACGCCGGCCATCAGGTCACTGTCGCCGACAATCTCCTGACCGGGCAGCCGGCCAACCTGGCCCATCAGGCGGGCAACCCGGCCCTCCAGATCGTGCACCAGGACATCTCCGCGCCGCTCGGGGGTGAACTGGTCGACGGTGCGTTCGAGCGGATCTACCACCTGGCGAGTCCGGCCAGTCCCCGCGGTTATGCCCGGTTTCCGATCGAGACCCTGCTGGTCAATTCGCAGGGGACGCATCGCCTGCTGGACCTGGCGCAGGCGCACGGTGCCCGGTTTTTGCTGGCCTCGACATCCGAGGTCTACGGCGACCCCCTTGTGCATCCACAGATCGAGACGTACTGGGGGAACGTGAATCCGGTTGGCCCTCGCGCCTGCTACGACGAAGGCAAGCGGTTCGCGGAAACGATGACGGTGGAATACGTGCGCCAGCGGGGGGTAGACGGCCGGATCGCGCGCATTTTCAACACCTATGGTCCTCGCTCGCATCCGGGCGACGGGCGGGTGGTGCCGAATTTCTGCGTGCAGGCGCTCCGCCAGGAGCCGATCACCATCTACGGGACGGGAGGGCAGACACGCTCGTTCTGTTACGTGGCCGATCTGGTCGAGGGACTGATCCGGCTGATGGAAACCGAGGGCCTGGCGGGCGAGGTGGTGAACCTGGGGAATCCCGAGGAACACACCATTCGCCAGTTTGCCGACCGCATCGTGGCCCTGGCCGGTTCGTCGTCGTCCATCGTGCACGAGGCGTTGCCGGTGGACGATCCCCAGCGTCGCCGGCCTGATATCGGCCGGGCCGAGCGCCTGCTGGGATGGCACCCGCAAACGTCGCTCGACGATGGACTTGGCGCGACGCTCGACTACTTCCGATCGATCCTCGCCACCTCGACCTGAGGCCAACTGGCCGGAAAATCGAGCTTTGTTCAAGGGTCGCGCCACCTCCTGCGTTACCACCGTGTTGACATCAATTGCCGGTCCGGCGTGCATGAATGGACAACGAGTGCGAAGATGTCCGGCGGATCCGCTGCCATCCCGGCACCCGGAACGAACATCACTCACCTCGGAGGAACATTCGCGTGCGTAACTTCCCGTTCGATAAGCCAGGCCAGTATTACCGCGGAAACATCCATAGCCACAGTACCGGCTCGGATGGATTGCTTGCCCCCGGTGAGGTTGTCCAGGCCTATCGCGACCGGGGATATGACTTCATTGCCATCTCCGATCACTTCCTGGCCAACTATGGCTATCCGATTACCGACACCACCTCGTTCCGGACGAGCGACTTCACCACCCTGCTGGCGGCAGAGATGCACGTGCCAGGATTGGAGAACGGTATTCGCTGGGACTTGCTGGCGATCGGGGTCCCGCCCGAATTTGCCCCCTATGGCAACGAGGAGGTGGATATCGACCTCGTGCAACGGCTTTCGGCGGCCGGAGCGTATGTCGCGATTCCCCACCCGATGTGGAACGGGGTCGTCCACAGCGACGGCATCCGGATCGCGCCCTGGCTGGACGGCATCGAGATTCACAACGAGGGGCACACACTCGACAGCGAGCGCGGTAACGGCTGGTTCCTGGCCGACTCGCTGGCGACGGCTGGATATCGGTTTTCGACGTTCGCCGCCGACGATGCCCACTTCAAGTCCGACCGGTTCGACCGATTTGGCGGCTGGATCAACGTCCGGGCCGAATCGCTCGACCCGGAATCACTGCTGGCCGCCCTCAAGGCCGGTGACTTCTACGCCAGCACGGGGGCCGAGATTCACAACGTCGAGGTGACGGATCGGGACATCATCGTCGAGGCCGACCCTGCGATCGGTATCATGCTCGGCGGCGCGGGAACGGTGCGGCAGTATGTGCGCGGCGATGCCATCACCCGGGCAGTGTTCAACCGCTCCATGTTCGAAGGCGGGTTTTTTCGGGTCATCGTCGTGCGGGCCGACGGCAAGCATGCCTGGACGTCGCCGATCTGGCTCGACGAGTTCGAGTAGCGAACCGCTCCCGACCCATTCATTGGACTGATCGGACGAGCGAGCGCCGGAGGAACATGT
>CAZNQC010000141.1:0-5970 GCA_964574825.1 uncultured Sphaerobacteraceae bacterium
ACCGCCGTGTAGTCGCCACCTGCAAACACCGCCGGTTCGGCCGCCCGGAACGCCAGGATGCGACGAGTAACATCCAGCTTGGCGATGCCGAGCGAGTCCTCCAGCCAGGTGTCAGGCAATTCCGGCTGCGCAAGCGCTGCCTGGCGACGGGCAAAATCGACCGGACGACGATTGTCGGGGTCGACCAGGCTGTCGTCCCAGACTTCCGTGCCCTGATAAAGATCGGGCACCCCCGGCGAGGTGAGCTTCAGTACCTGCTGGGCCAGGGCATTGGTCAGCCCTGCCGGTCGCAGATCGGTGACGAAGGCGGTGAAGTCGGCCAGGAATGCGCGCGAGCGACGCGGCTCCAGCAGGCCGCGCACGAAGTTGGTCAGGGCGGTTTCGTAGGCGTCGTCAGGGTTGGTCCAACTGGTCACCCTGTCCGCCTCCCGCACCACCTTGACGATGTACTCGGCCAGCCGGTCGCCGTAGTTCTTGCGCTGGCCGGCATCGAGGTCGCCCAGTGGCCAGGTTCCCACCAGCGTCTGGTAGATCACGTATTCGTCGACCCGCTGGGGCGCGAGCGCGCCGTCGATCATCACCTTGAGCTTGCGGTTCTGGCGCGTCCAGCGATTGATCGCCGCCCGCCACTCGGTCGGGACTTCGCTCAGGGGAGAGATCCGGGCCCGCACGTCCTCTGACCGCTTGGTGTCGTGCGTCGACGAACTCAGCATTGCCGTCGGCCACTCCCGCAGCCGGGTGCGGTTCTGCCGATGGAATTCGTCGACACTGGTGCCGAACCGGCTCGGGTCACCGCCAACTTCGTTCAAGGACACGAGCCGGTTGAAGCGATAGAAAACGGTGTCTTCCAGTCCCTTCGCCATCACCGGACCAGTCAACTGCTGCAGCTTCATCGCGAAATGGCAGCGCTGGTCGAGCCGTTCGCGTGGGTTGTCGGTCACGTGGAGCAACAACACCGCTTCAATGAAGGAAAAGACTGAGGGATCGATCGACCGGTTTCGGCGTCGCGCCTGGGCCACCGCGGCCTGGATCGCCCGGGTGTCATGCTCGCTCACCCCTGTCTCATGGCAGGTGGTGTAGGTGCGATAGACCTGGAAGCAGGCCATCACTTCCCGCAGCGCCGCCCGCAGGATGTTGACCGTGAAGTCGCGGGAATGCCGGTCGCGGTCGGAGATGCGGTCCAGCACGTTGGTCAGCACGTTGACTTCACTGGGAAAGGCCTCGCGCATCATCCGCTGCTTCATCTCATAGACGAGGTCGGGAAAGCGCACCCGGTCGCCCGTGAAGCGACCGTAGATGCGATCGAACAACTGCCGGGCATCGGGGTCAACGAACATCCCGGTCGTCGCCTGGGCAAACTCGTAGCCCACGGTTCCGGCCAGCGCCCACTCGTGGGGCAGTTCCTCACCATGCTCGAGGATCTTCTCGCCCACCACATAGAGCGGCCACTGCCGATCACCCTCACCAATCGCGGCCAGTTCGGTCGCAATCGCGGCGACGACTTCGGGTTCGATCTCGCTCCAGGCCGCATCATCCCCGGCCAGATCCAACCGGCGGCGCACGATGGCACGCAACGCCGCCGCCTGCAGGTCCAGGAAATACCCGGCCGGGTCCCACAGGCCATCCGGATGGTCGATCCGCACGCCGTCAATCGCCCCATCGGCAATCAGGTCCAGCAGCAACCGGTGGGTAGCAGCGAAGACGGAGGGTTCCTCCTGCCGAATCGCCGCCAGCGTGTTGATGGCGAAGAACCGCCGGTAGTTGATCTCTTCGGCGGCAACCCGCCAGAACGCGAGCCGAAACGGTTGCCGGTTGAGCAGCTCGTCGAGCCGGTCGAACGATCGGCTGTCGCCCGGTGTGCCATTGATGGCAGTCACCACCGCGTCAATGGCATCGCGAACCTCCGGCACCCGTTCGACCAGCGTTGCCAGCCGGTGGCGACACACCAGGTATTCCCGGTAACGGCGTTCGGCTGCGTCGTCCGGCAGGTCCGCGTCTTCAGCCGACGGCAGATGCTCGAGCGCGGTGATGATGCTGGCCAGTTCCAACAGGTCGATGTCATCGGCCGGGCGTTCCGCCAGCAAAGCATCCAGCACGGGCTGGAGGACAACCGGCCAGGTCCGCGGATCGACCGGAAAGGGCGAATCCCAGTACTGGATCGAGAATCCGCCATCGGCAAAGGTCAGCACCAGTTCGCCGCGTTCCAGCACATCGCCGTACTGGTCACCCAGGAATGGCAGCAGCACCTTACCGGCCAGCTCGCGCTTCAGCGGCGACCAGTCGATGTCGAAGGTGTCGGCAAACCGCGAAAGCTGGCCGTGCTCGATCACGTCCTGCCACCAGGCATTCTGGCCGCGGTCGATTCCCATGTGATTGGGCACGAAATCCACGATCAGCCGCATCTCGCGTGCATGGAGCGCTTCGACCAGCGCAGCGAAATCCTCTGCCGAGCCGATCTCCTGGTTGAGTTGTGCGTAGTCCACGACATCATAGCCGTGCAGGGAATCGGCCGCCGCCTGGAAAATGGGCGATACGTAGAGGTGGCTGATGCCAAGCTCGGCCAGATAGGGCACGATCGCGGCCGCGTCCCGAAAGGTAAACGTGTGGTTCAGTTGAAGCCGGTAGGTTGCGCGCGGAGGCGGCAACGACCGGCGGTCGGCGACGACGGCTGCCACCATGGCGGCAATGTCTGGCCGAACCTCGGTCGACATGATCATGAACTGGAACTCCCGAATGGAGGCTGGCCCAACGGCCAGCAGGGCAGGCTCCACGGACATCGCCAGGGGCGCGTCGACGTGTGCCGCACCAATCCTACCAGTCTGACCCGATGGAATTTCGGACACGTTGCACAATCACGCTTGCCAGCCTCGCCATTGGGTCAGGGAGCGGTGCTACAGTTCGGGCATGAGTGACAACCGCCGCCGGGAGAGTGCCCGGCTCATCATTCTGGACCGGCAGAACCGGATCTTCCTCTTCCGGCACCAGGACGCGTTGCGCACCTACTGGGTCACACCCGGCGGTGGTGTCGAACCCGGCGAAACCTGGGAAGCGGCTGCCCTACGGGAGCTTTGGGAAGAGACCGGGATTGAGGGCGTCTCACTCGAAGGCTGGCTCTGGAGCCGCGAGAAGGATGGCGACCTCGGCGGTGAACCGGTCCGGGCCATCGAGCGCTACTACCTGGTCCACGCCGAATCGAATCTGGTTCATACGGCCAATCAATTGGCATACGAGCGCGAGGTCTACCAGCAGTCACACTGGTGGAGCGTTGATGAACTCCGGGCGAGCACGGAAACAGCGTACCCGGCAGGCCTGGCCGACCTGCTGGATACGCTGATTGCGGAGGGGATTCCGGCAACGCCACGCACGCTGCCGGAAGAAATCGATTAGGCGTCCTTCGCCAGTGGCCCGGTGTAGACCACTTCGAACAGGATGCCATCGGGCGAGCGGAACATCACCTGGTAGTAGTCGGTCTCGCCACCACCAATGAAGTCATCCCGCCGCTGCGGCGTGCCAAACAACGCCTCGGTTTCGAGGTCAGCCAGGAGGGCCGCCGCCGCGTCCACATCCGCCACTGCGTCAGCATTGATGCTGATGTGGTTCACCCCGCGATGGTCGTGATCCTGCTGCTCGGCCACATCACTGCCGATGAACCAGAGCGACACGCCATCGCCGAACCCGGACACGTACCCGTCAGACTCCGGCACCTGGAACCCCAGCTGGGTGAGCAATCGACGGTAGTAGTCGAAGTTGGCCGGGGAAACGTTGAGTTGCAGGTGGTTGATGCCGTTGGCTGCCATGAGGAAGTGCTCCTTGCAGTGAAACGTGCGCTCGCTGTCGCGCTGAGAGCGAGGGTCCGGGGAAACAGGTGAAAGCGCCACCTGCATCCCCGTCACCCACACGCATAACGCCGCAGCCAACCATGCTGTGAGACGTACAATGCGAGAACCAACCTCAACGGGCGACGCCGCCATCGCCCCAGCCCATGGAAAGGAACGTTTGATGCGCGTTCGCTCGCTCTCGCTGCTGGGTCTGATTGCCCTGATCCTGGCAGGGGTCCTCCCCGGTATCGCCATGGCCACCAGCCGCGACTTCGATACCGACGGCTACCGAAGTCCCCAGTTCGGCTACATCGTGACGTGGAGCGACGACTGGGCGGCCCGCGAACGCGACGCCAGCTCGATTGCCGGCGAGCAGGACACGCTGGTGCTCGCCACCAATGCGGGTCGGTTGCAGGTCATCGGCCAACAGACGGACACCCCGGCGAATGACCTGATGATGGAAACCATCGAGCAACTCACGGCCACGGCGTCCGTCGTTCAGATGGCGGCGAACGACTCCACGCCCGACCTCCCCTCCTACATCGTCAGGGCCGATAGCACCACCTACCAGATCGACATTCACGACCTCGATGGCGTGCTCGTCACGGCCATCCTCTCCGCGCGCGAGACCCGGTTCGACCAGGCCCAGGAATTGGCCCAAACGGTCATCCTCAACGGCACCCCCCTCTTCACCGGCGAAACCGCCGCGACCACCGAAGACATCCCCGATCCCGCTACCCCGGACGACACCGAAGGCATCGGCATCGATGGCACCACCTTCACCAGTTCCTACGGGTTCAGCCTGGAATGGGACGACGAGTGGACTGCTACCGAGTTCCTCGAAGCCGAATACGAGTTCCTCAACCTCACCGGCGAAACCGGCTCGATCATCGTCGTCGGCACCAACCTCTACGCCGGCGACGCCGAGGCCTGCCTGGAGGGAGAGGATGCGTATTACGCAACCCAGGATCCGGACATCCGGGATTGGGACATCGCACTCGACCGGCGCGGCAACGAGATCTACCAGGCCAGCGAAACGTTCGCCAGTGGCATCTTCACCTATACCTATGCGACCGGTGGCGACCTCGACCTGGTTGATTACATCGAGTGCCGCACGCTGGAACCGGGCGAGACCACGATGATCGTGCTGATGACCGCGACGCAGGATCTGTTCCTCGACCATCTGGACGTCGCCCTCCCCATCACTAACGCGATCCAGATGCCGGCTGGCGCCGAGCTTGATGAAGAGAGTCAACCGAGATCGCCAGTCTTCTCCACCGCGCCCGAGGATGAGGCGACGGTCGAAGCGACCGAAGAACCTGATGCCACCGAGGAAGCGACAACCGAGGCCGACCAGCCGGAAACCACCGGCGAAAGCGGGCTGGACGGCACCACGTTCACCAGCCCGGGCTTCGGGTTCTCGTTGGATATCCCCGATGGCTGGCAGGTGCAATCGGAGGAGATCGCCGCCGGCGACGAGTTCCTGCTGCTGTTCAACGGCACCAGCCTGATCACCGTTCGCGCCTCGGACACCCTGCCGCTCGATCCGGCTGCCTGCGTCAACGCGGTCAAGGCGGAAGCGGTCGAAAATCCTCTCTACGCCGACCTTGCGCTCGACTTCACCGCCAATGGCGATCCGTTCCAGGGTGCCGACGATCTCGGTGCCTATGCCCTGTTCACGTACACCGGGGACGATGGCGGCGAGTGGTCCTACTTCGTGCGCTGCGAGCCGCTGGTGGAGGACGAATCGGTGCTGGTAATCGTCCAGGACGTGCCCTCCGACGACTACATCGCCGAGCGTCAGGCCCGGCGGCTGATCCAGATCAGCATCGACCGCCCATAGCCTTGAAACGAGGCGTCCGGCCCACGCCCTGATCAGGGCATGGGCCGGACGCTCCTCAGCGGCGAACCCAACGAGGACATGCCCTGACCAGCAGACCGGTCATGCTGGCAGCAATGTCCTGGCCGCTCTATATCGGGGACCTTGCATGCCCGACTGGAACACCGCCCTGCTCGAACAGACCACCTTCCTCTGGGAGTACGTCTTCATTCCCCGGCTCGATGGTATGACCGACGAGGAATACCGCTGGGAACCTGTCGCGGGCTGCTGGACCGTCCGACCGGATGCGTCTGGGCATTGGGTGCAGGACGG
>CAZNQC010000141.1:6070-10118 GCA_964574825.1 uncultured Sphaerobacteraceae bacterium
TGTTCCGGCCGTGTGGCCCTGCCGAGGGTCCGTTCGCCGACAATCCGTTCCGCGACCTGGTGCTGCACATCAGCCGGGAATTCTGCTCGCATTCCGCCGAGGTATCGCTACTCCGCGATCTCTACCGCGATGCCGTCGTGCGCGGCGATGGGATCACGACGCGCTGACCGGACGAGCATCGGCCCAGCGCAACATGGCGTCCAGCGCCGGGCACAATTCCTGTCCCCAGGCGGTCAATGCATACTCCACCTTCGGTGGGATCTGTGAATGGACGGTCCGCTGCACCAGGCCATCAGCCTCAAGCTGGCGAAGCTGTTGCCCCAGCATCTTCTGGCTAATGCCGGGGATGGCGCGTTCCAGTTCGGAAAAGCGGAGGACGTTGCCGCCAAACAGGTGGAAGAGGATCACCAGCTTCCAGCGTCCTTCCAGCAGCTTGATCGACTGCTCGACGTCCTGCGCGGCGGTGACTGGAGTGTAGGTCTTGCTCATCGATCTCCCTGACACGTACCTGGGCGATGGTAACGCACTTTTTCGTGCGTACTTCCGTTTTGGTGCGTGTGTCGGGATGATGGTGGCGGGGGCAATGCGGCCCCGCTGCACGCATGGAGCATCCGGCATGACCACGACCATTCCCCTGCCGCCGACAATCGCCACCTACTTCGACGCCGACCGAGCCGAGGACCTCGACGCCTTCATGTCTTGCTTCAGCAACGAAGCCCGGGTGCACGACGAGCGGGAGGACCACGTTGGCCACGAGGCGATTCGCGCCTGGAAACTGGCGTCACGCCAGAAGTACCAGTACACCAGCACGCCGCTCTCGGTGCGCCAGGACGGCAACACCGTGATCGTCCACAGTCGCCTGGAGGGAACCTTTCCCGGCAGCCCGGTTGAGGTGGACTACCATTTCGGCCTGAACGACGGGCTCATCACCTCACTCCGAATCGACTGATCCATCGGCCCTGCAACCGGAATCCAGCCGGCCACCTCGCAGCGAGGTGGCCGGCTGGATTGCCAATGCACGAACTGACACGGCCTGGAGTGACCGCCAGGAGGTAAATTCGGGCCAGTCGACGTACGGGCGGACCTGCCGCGACTGGGCACGATACACCCCACACGATGAGCAAGCGGCAGTTGTCCGCCCTGCCTCCTGGTGGAAACTCTCAGCCCTTGTCCGGATGTTGCCACGCCTCGCGCGGCATCGCCCGCCACTCGTCGGCCAGCAGGTCGAAGACGACCATGTTCGCCAGCGAACCATCCTGGGTGTAGAGCCAGTTGATCCGCCCGGCTTCCTTGTAGCCCTGCTTCCGGAGGGCCGCCGCCGAGCGGGTGTTGGCGAAGTAGACCCACGACTGCAACATGTGCAGGCCCAGCCGGTCGAACGCGTACTCCAGCATCAGCTGCTTCGCTTCCGAGCCGTAGCCGGAGCCACGATAGGCGAGATCGCCGAAGAACGAGCCGCTTTCGGCAAACCCGTGCTGGTAGTCGACATCGAGCAAGCCAACCCAGCCGATCACCTCGTCGTTCTCCCGCAGGCAAACGGCAAAGGTGATCCAGTCGGGCGGACTCTTCTTCTCATGGCTCTTGATCCAGTGCTCGAACTGGGTTTCGGCCGTGAGGTAGCGTCCGATGTCGAAGAAGGTTTCGGTTTCCCGCCGGGCCACGAGCGCGCCCTTCTTGCCATCGGTCACCTGTTCGGCCCGCAGATAGACCCGCTCGCCGACCATGATCGCATTGCGCGGCAGGTCCGCCTCGGCGACCTCGACCTTTGGCGGCACCGGGCGTGCTTCACCGGTGCCGGTGCGTGGCAACTCCACCTCGTGGGGATCACCGAGATTGGCGATCCATTTCGGACCGAGATAGTCGAAGCAGATCCGGTCGACGCGCTGGCCGTCGCGCAGGTACATCTCGCGGAAACGGGCCGATTCGCGAAAACCTCCCGCCAGCAACGCCTGCACGTAGGCGTCGTCGCAGGCAGCCGCCTCGGTGTGGGCCACCGGCTGGCCGCGCTCGTTGATGAGCCAGTCAGCGACCAGCAACATCGCCTCGGCCCGGATGGCCTGCCCGGCATCGCCCAGCAGCAGGTCGACCTTCGCGTCGAGCCAGAAGTTGACACCGTGCGGATGGACTTCGATCGAGCCGACGATGCGGTCATCGGTTTTGCGGACGATCCCCATCCGCAGCGCACCACTCCACGGGCTGGCTTTGCCGATTTCATCCTTGAGCCACTCTTCGGTGCGCTCCGGGGACTGCGGGTAGATGGTCTGCCGCCAGGACGTCGCACGGGCGGCATCGTCCTTGGTCAGCGGCCGAAGGTAGATGCTGTCGCCAACCAGGAAAGTCTGGCCGGTCATCCCGGGTTCTTTCGCTTCGGGCAATCTGGGTTCAGTGGTGGTCATGTGCCACGCTCCTCTTGGCCCGCATCGACAGTGGCGCGGGGCAGGGCTCGCCAGTCGGAGGCGAGCAGGTCGAAGACGACGAAATTCTCGAACTGCCCAAAGGACGAAAAGCTCCAGTGAGCACGTCCGGCTTCCCTGTAGCCCTGCTTGCGGAGCGCAGCCGCCGAACGGGTGTTGGGGAAGATGACGAACGAGAAAATGACATGCAGGTTGAGGGTGTTGAAGGCGTAGTCGAGCAAGAGCTGCTTGGCTTCGGTGCCGTAGCCCCCACCGCGATACTCGCCCTGGAACATGGCGCTTTCGGTTTCGCCCGATCCATGCAGGTAGTCGATGTCACTGACGCCCATCGCGCCGATGATCTCGTCGTTCTCCCGCAGGCAGACGGCGAAGCGCACCCAGTCGGGTCGCTCGTCCTTCTGCAACCGCTCCTCGACTCCTGCCCAGGCGATCCCACTGGCGGGCCACCGACCGGCGTCCCAGAACGTTTCGGGATCGCGCATGGACCAATGCGCCATGACGTCAGCATCGTCCTTCGTCAGCGGGCGCAGGTAGACGCGCTGGCCGACACGCACGGCATTCGCCGGTGGGTCGCCTTCGGGCACCACGGGCGGCTGGACCGGACGCGCCTCACCGGTACCGGCACGAGGCAGTTCGATCGCGGCCGGATCGCCGAGCCGGTCGATCCACTGGCGATTCAGGTACTCGTAGATGACTCCGTCCGTGCGGCCACCCCAGGTGCGGAACATGTCGCGGAACCGGGCAACCGGCCGGACCCCGATGTCCTCCAGCGCTGCTGTCACCAACGTCTGATCGGCGCCAATCAGGATGCGGAGGTTCGGCCGGTGCTGCTCGTCGACCAGCCAGGGCACCACGAGGCGCATGGCTTCGGCCAGGTAGCGTTGACCCTGCTCCCCCAGCAGCGGATCGATCCACGGTTGGAGTTGGGTCACCTGTTCCCAGCGATGGGTGGTCAGGCGCCCGACCGGCTGGTCGTCGCTCTTGCGCACGGTGACGAAGAAGCCGGTCCGCTCGGCCTTGGGCAGCTCTTCCTTGACCCAGTTCTCCAGCCAGTGGGTGGACTTGGGGAAGAGGTTGGCGGCAAGGGCGGTGCCGAATTCGGCATCGGCGGGATCGACCGCACGGATGTAGACGAGGTCGCCGACCAGAAAGGTCTGGCCGTCGAGACCGGGACGCGGCTTCGCGTCGGTCGTGGTTTCAGTGGTCATGGGAATGACTCCCGGTCCGCCGGCAGGGCGGACGGAGCGGACAGGCAGACTGGGGCCAGCACTTCACGGCACGGTGAAGCAACTCGCCCGGACTGGTGCGTCCTGCGCGGATTGGTCAAGGATGAGAGTTGTGGGTCGGTTCGGCCCGAGGTATCAGCGACCTATCGGGCCGTCTGGGCAAGGGCCAGGCTGCCGCTGACGGCACCCCTGGCATTGATTGGCAGCATCATCACTGCCCCCTTTCTGCAATGCAGGCCACCAACTCCGGGGATGGCATCAACGGCGATACCGGGAGGGGGCCTGTGGATCACCGTGCCCTGGATCGGGTTTCGCGGTGACTCGCTCGGCGTGTGGACGTTGCGGCGGCGCAACCGGCACTGAGAGATTGCAGCACAGACGTCGGTGCCCACATTACAGGGCTGGCCC
>CAZNQC010000142.1:0-10092 GCA_964574825.1 uncultured Sphaerobacteraceae bacterium
AAGTTGGAGCGCCAGGGATTGAAGGAGCGGTAGTGGCCGACGTAGGCGTCCCAGGCCGCCGGATGACTGGGGGCGTCCTCGGGTTCGGACCCTGGCCGGTAGAACGTTTCGCCACCCCAATGCAGCTTGATTGGTGGTGGAACTGCCTCGGAATCCGGCTGCGCATCATCCGACGATCGAACCACCGCCAGTGGATATGGTTCCCAGGTCGGATGGTCGACGATGACCTGGCCGCGCCCCCGCAGACCAGCCGAGACCTGTATCGGTATCCGGGTGTCGCCTTCAACGAGCGTCAGGCCATGCTCACCTTCGCGCTCGATTTCGAACGATCGGTTGCCTGAGGTCCAGACCCCGGCGAGGTCATGGGTCTCGGAGAGGTCGAAGGGATCCGGTGCCGGGGTTACCGCTGGGAGATCGCTCCCGTTCTTGTCGGCAATGGCAGTTTCCAGCACGAAGCGGGAGATGGCTGATGTGTTGGCGTCACCGTTGACCATCAATACCAGGCCAAAGCCGTGCTTGACGTCGACGATGAGATCCGACAGGTAGCCGACCATGCCGCCACCGTGTCCGAACCGATCCTCGCCCTGGTCGGCATCCTCGGCGGCGAGGGCGTAGCCGTAGGTCGGTTCTGGCGTGGTTGCGCCGGCGTGTGGATCCCGCATCGACTGGAGTTGGGCCGCGGTCAAAACGGGGGAGTCGTTCCCATCGGCCACCCCGAGGAGCATCGCCGCGTAGTTCAGCAGGTCGGCGGCGGTCATCGCCAGGCAGCCGTCGCCGGTGTCCGTCTCCAGCCAGGTGGCGGGCACGATGCCGTGGCGCTGGATGCGTGGCCGATCGTCGTATTGGCTGCCGTACCCCTGGGCCATGTGCGGTCGCATGGTCGACGTGATCGCGCCGTGGGCATGCGTCATGCCCAGTGGGTCGAAAATGCGCTCCTGGATGATGTCGGCGTAGGGCTGATGGAGGATCGCTTCGAGTACGAGGCCGAGGGTCTTGAAGCCGACGTTCGAGTAGAGGAAGTGCTCACCGGGCGCAGCGTAGGTTTTGGCATCGCGCAGGAGCCAGACTTCCAGCCGGGCGTCGGGCACGGGATCGTCGCCGCCTGGCAAGCCAGCGGTGTGGGTCAGCAGATCGTGGATGGTGATTGGGCGATGGCTGGACTGGATCGAAAACCACGGCAGGTAATCGGTCACCGGTGCGTGGAGGTCGACTTTTCCATCCGCCGCCAATTGCATGAACACGATGGCGGTGAACGACTTGCCGATCGAGCCGATCTCGAAGGCCGTCTGTTCATCGACGATCTGTTCGGTACCAGCGACGCGTTCGCCGTAACAGCGCACCAGGCGGTTGCCGCTCCGATCGACGAGCCCGACGGTCAGGCCAGGAGCCACAGCGTGGGTGAGGCTCGCCTGCACCTGCTGGTCGATGCGTTCGATGGCACCTGCAGACAGCAGCCCGGTGCCTGAAGACGTGGACAACGACATGGAATCAGCATCCCTCTGCTGGAAGCGACCAGTACTGATCTCGATTCCGACCATGTTACTCGGAAACATGCCGGATGATTCGGTATGGGATCAGGGCTGATCGGCCACCGCGCCATTCGCGATCAGGGCCGCCATCGAACCGGCCCCGATCCCATTGTCGATGTTGACCACCGCGAGGCCTGGTGCGCACGACTGCAGCATGTTCATCAGAGCCCCGGTGCCATCTCCCCCGTAGCCATAGCCGACGCTGACCGGCAACCCAATCACGGGTGCCCCCACCAGGCCTGCGACCACCGACGGCAGCGCGCCGTCCATACCAGCTGCGACGACCAGGGCGTGCGGATTCCAGATCATCATCTCCCGCAACGGCGCGACCAGGCGATGGAGACCGGCTACCCCGACATCGGTGACCAACCGCACTTCGGTACCCATCTCCCTGGCCATGGTTGCTGCTTCGGTGGCCACGGGAATGTCCGACGCCCCCGCCGCGATGATGCCCACCCGGCCACCGGTGGGCTCGGCGGGACCATGCCCTGGCGCCACAACGATGGCGGTGTGGGCCACCGGATCGAGGATGAGTTCGTAACCGGAGGGAATGGAGGTCGCGAGGGACGCTTCCTGATCGGGTCGGACGCGCGATGCGAGGGCACGGCCCTGAGCGTCAGCCAGGCGGATCAGGGAGATGGCCACCTGCTCGGAGGTCTTGTGTCCGGCCAGGACGACTTCGGGAATACCGGTCCGGGCAGCCCGCGCCGGGTCGAGCCGCAGGGGACCTACTTCCGATCCCGGGTCGAAGCCGTCCAGGGCGTGAAGGACCTGCTCGAACGGATCGCGGGTCATCCTTCATTGCCAATTCGCGCGGCTTCGGCCAGGGCAGTATCGATCATGGCGGGAATGTCTCCAGGTATCGCCCCCAATTGAAGGTGGGCCAGGAACTCGATGTTACCGGCTGGTCCCTGCAGGGGGGAAGCGACCAGTCCGAGTGTGCCCAGATCGTTGTCGGTGGCCAGGGTGGTGGTGCGCTCCAGCACCAGCCGGTGAATTGCCGGATCGCGCACGACTCCACCCTTTCCGATTTCGTCGCGTCCAGCCTCGAACTGGGGTTTGATCAGGGGCACGCAGAGGCCGCCCGGTTTCAAGACGCGCGCGACGACCGGGAACATCAGTCCCAGTGAGATGAACGAGACATCGATCACGACGATATCGACCAGTTCCGGCAGTGATTCGAGGAAGCGGGCGTTGGTCTTTTCCATCGTGACGACCCGGGCATCGTCGCGGACTCGCAGATCTAGTTGCCCATGGCCGACATCAATCGCGTACACCTTCCGCGCGCCACGTTTCAGCAGGCAATCGGTGAAGCCGCCGGTGCTCGCCCCGAAATCAGCCGCCACCAGGCCTGTTACGTCAATCTGAAAGGCAGCGAGCGCGTGATCGAGTTTCTCGCCGCCACGTGACACGAAGCGCGGTTTCTGGCGGAGAGCAACGTCATCCTTTGCAGTGACCGGGTGCCCGGCCCGCGTTTCCTTCTGGCCGTTCACCAGCACGTCCCCTGCCAGGATCATCGCCCGTGCGCGCGATCGTGTTTCCACCAGCCCGATCTCCACCAGGTACTGGTCGAGTCGTGTCTTGCCGGCCACTATGCCCCCTCCTGCTGGCGAATGGTCGCCTTGAACGGGGCAGTTTGCGCGTGACAGATGGCGATGGCCAATGCGTCGGCGGCGTCATCCGGGTGGGGCGCGTGCTGCAGGTTGAGGATGATGCGAACCATCTCCTGCATCTGCGCCTTGCCCGCCTTGCCGTACCCGGAAACAGCGAACTTGACTTCGGAAGGCGTGTACTCGGCCACTTCGACTCCGGCCTGGGCTGCGGCCAGCAGCACCACTCCCCGAGCCTGTCCGACCGCGATGGCCGTGGTCACGTTGCGGGCGAAGAAGAGTTGCTCGATCGCCATCACGTCGGGCCGGTATGTCTCCAGCAAGCGGGTTGTTTCGGCATGAAGGATGTGCAGCCGTTCGGGCATTGGGGCGTGGGCGTCGGTTTCGATCACGCCGACGTCAACCAGCACGGGATCACGGTCGCCGGTGATCACGCCGAAGCCCAGGATCGCCGTGCCCGGGTCAATGCCCAGGGTGATGGGACCAGATTGGGTCACGGCGCAACTCCTGCAGGTGGTTTGAATCTCGTCTGGGGAGGGAAAAACGAAAGGGCCGACCCGTGGCCGGCCCCGAATGCTGGATGACGATTCGGCTAGACCTGCGCCAGAACCTCATCGGTGATGTCGAGATTCGAATAGACCGACTGGACGTCATCGAGGTCTTCGAGCTTTTCCAGCAGCCGGATGGCCTTGACGGCCTGCTCGGCATCTGGCGCCAGCGGAGTCTGCGGTTTCATGATCAGTTCGGCGTTCTCATATTCGTAGCCCGCGGCTTCGAGCGCGCCTGCCACCGCATGGAGTTCGCCCGGATCGGTGTAGATCTCGGCCACACCCTCTTCAACCGAATAGTCGGTGGCCCCGGCCTCGATGGCGGCCATTGCCAGCTCATCCTCGTCCCGGTCACCCAACTGGATGGTTACGACACCCGTTTGGTCAAACATCCACGAGACCGAACCGTTCTCACCGAGAGTGCCGCCTGATCGGGTCAGGACGGCCCGCAGTTCACCGACGGTCCGGTTGCGGTTGTCGGTCATCGTCAGGATCATGATCGCGGTGCCGCCGGGACCGTACCCTTCGTAATAGAGCTCTTCGTACTGTTCGCCCCCGGCGGTCGCCACGGCGCGCTGGATGGCGCGGTCGATGTTGTCCTTCGGCATTGACTCGGCCTTGGCCTTCTGGATCGCGATGCGCAATCTGGCATTGGCGTCGGGGTCAGGCAGTCCGGTGCGCGCCGCCACGGTGATTTCCCGGGCGAGTTTGGTGAAGAGCTGGCCGCGCTTGGCATCGGCCGCGCCCTTTTTGCGCTTGATGGTTGACCATTTGGAATGACCGGACATGCCGCTGGAACTCCTGGGATTGGCAGCGAAGACTGCTGGATTGTCGGGCCGAATTATACCATCGCGACATTTTTGCCCTGACCGGACCATCTTCGGCGTGCTGGTTGGGGCGAGCGCCGATGGAACAAGCTCGCATGACCCTTGATTCGCAGCCGGGTCCGGCGCCGCCCAAACGTGGCGTATCCGGGAGGCGGCGCGGCTCCATGTCCACAAGGAATTCCCGTTTGCCTGGCAGGAGTGGCCGGACAACCCGGGCAGGACATCGCGCAATCACGATAAGCGGATGGACAGATATCGTTGTATACAATGTGCTTGAAACTGGGCTTGCAGAGAGATACACTGAATGCAAGTTACGCATGCTCAGAGATTGAAGAGGGACCAATGCGCGACGGCCACGAATGTCCAATGGAGGGGAATGAGCCGCGCATCGCCCGACGCGTTTTGCGTTGGGCATTTGTTTGTCCAAAATCCTGAGCCCGGATTCGATTCACCGCCGAATCATGTCCGGTCGTGCTGGCATTGACGCCTGGCAAGTCGATGTGTGGTCCGTCCTTAGGTGCCGTCTGCAAAATGGCAGGCCGCACGCCCGCAAGGTGGAGTCAGTTCCATGATCGAGAGTCTGGTGGAAAAGGGGAGAGATCAGGGGTATCTCCTCTCCGATGACATCATTGCGCTCTTCCCCCATGTTGAAGAAGAGATGGATTCCATTGAGGATCTGTATTCGGCGCTGGTAGCCCAGGGCATTGAGGTCCTCGATCAGAAGCCGGTTGCCGCCGCTGTTCCGGAGCCGGTGCCGGCGACGCGCGGCCGGTCGCGGCAGGAAGCGGTAGCGTTGCCGGTCGACGATCCGTTCGCCGGTGGTGTTGGTGACTCGGTTCGCATGTACCTGCATGAAATCGGGGAGACCGATCTCCTCACCATGCAGGAAGAAGTCTGGCTGGCCACGCGCATGGAGCGCGGCAAGGCCGCCGAGACCACGCTGCGCGAGGCTGCCTGCCAGCCCGACGACGTCTGGTCGCTCGAAGCGGACATGCAGGACGGGCTCGATGCCCGGGCGCACCTGATCCAGGCCAATCTGCGCCTCGTGGTGTCGGTGGCCAAGAAGTACGGCGGTCGCGGGCTTTCCTTCCTTGACCTGATTCAGGAAGGCAACATTGGCCTGATGAAGGCGACCGACAAGTTCGACTACCACCGTGGGTTCAAGTTCAGCACCTACGCCACCTGGTGGATTCGTCAGGCCATCACTCGCGCCATTTCCGACCAGAGCCGCACCATTCGGCTGCCGGTTCATGTCGGTGAAACCATCAACCGGGTGAAGAAGACATCGCATCGGCTGCAGCAGATTCTTGAACGTGAGCCGTCGCACGCCGAAGTCGCGCGCTGCCTGGCCGTCTCCGAGGACAAGGTGCGCCAGGTGCTCGATGTGGCCCGGCATCCGGTTTCATTGGAAGCACCGGTCGGCAACGAGGGCGATGCCTTCCTCGGCGACTTCATTGAAGACGACACCATGCCGGCTCCGATCGAGGTTGCTTCCCAGCATCTGCTGAAGGCCCAGATCGTCGATGCGCTCGACAAGCTGTCGGACCGCGAACGCCGGATCATCGTGCTGCGCTACGGGCTGGACGATGGTCGATTCCGCACGCTGGAAGAGGTTGGCCGCGATTTCGGGATCACCCGCGAGCGCATTCGCCAGATTGAGGCGAAGGCCCTCCGCAAGCTCCGGCACCCGGGCACCAGCATCCAGCTGCAGGGCTATCTCGACTAAAGCTCGATGCTGAGACTGAAGATGTCACGATGGCCGGGAGATACCTTCCGGCCATCGTCGTCTGTGCTGGGCGTCCTGTAGAGTTCAGCATTCACCGATGGCAAACGTGAGTATCGGACTGGACCCAGGAAGCCGGGATAGATGACGACTCCTTCAGATTCTTCAGGATCCGGCCACCGGACCCCTCCACCTTCGACCGATAGCAAGACTTTTGCGACCTATCGCGCTGCCATCGCGGCTGAGACGGCCAGTTCGATTCGCCGGCTCGGCCGCGTCGAACTTCTGCTTGGCATCGTGCTCAGCTTTGCGACGGTCGCGCTGGCATTTGCCCCCTGGGTCGCCTACCAGAATCGGGAGGGACAGGACGCCTTCCGCCGGGGTATCGAGACCGATGGTCTCCTGTTGATCGGCACGGGAGCAATTGCAGCGATCGCCCTCTGCGTTGCCTGGTTCCGGGGGCCTGGCGAAGGGTCGTTCGAGGTCCTGATCGGTGCGGCGGCCAATGGGTTTGGGTTCATCACCGCCGGCTTCACCTGGATGACCATCACCAACGTTTACATCGATGACTACAAGGATCCAAGCAAGATCCACGGCGGCTGGGGAGTGATGGCCGCCACCCTGGTGGCTGCGCTTGCGACTGCCATTTGTCTGCGTCTCTGGTGGACCATTCGCCAGTACTATGGCTGAGGGCTCAGGCGTTCCAGACAGGTTATGGGAGTGACGGAACAGGAGATTGATGTGACCCAGCCATATGCCGAAGTCGTGCACCGCAATGCGCGGCGTTGGGAGCTGATGGCTCGGCATCGTCCCGGGATGTCCATCGAGCAGCATCAGGCAGGTGACAGCGCGCTGGAACCGGCCGAACTGGAGCTTCTCGGTGACCTTCACGGCAAGCGTGTGTTGCATCTCGCCTGTGCAGTGTGTGACGAGGGCATCACGATGGCCTTGCGGGGTGCATCGGTCGTGGGCATCGATATCTCACCAACGCACGTTCGCATGGGGCAAGAGAAAGTTGCCGCCCTCGGTGTGGATGTCGAGCTACGGGTCGGCAACATGATGCAGCTGGACGATGACGTGTCCGGATTTGACCTCGTCTACATCAGTTCCGGCGGGGTGTGCTGGGTGCCCGACCTCGATGACTGGCTGACGGGCGTCAGCAATGCGCTCAAGCCGGGCGGTCAGCTCTTGATCGCCGAACATCATCCGCTCTGGGAAACCCTGGGCGTTGCCGGTGACCGAACCCTGACTGTGCTCCAGGACTACTTTGGCCAGCACGCTCTCGCGCCGATTCACGATCCAACAAAAAAGGCAATCGGGGCGGCCCAGACAACCGATAGCAACGACGAGTTGCAATCGTTTGTCTGGGGGATCGGAGAGGTTGTGTCGGCGCTCGTCCGGCACCGATTCCAGATCCTGAATTTGCAGGAACTTCCGTATCCAGACATGTACCGTGGTCTGGGTGAGGCTGCGGCCTGTATTCCGGCGGTCTACCTGCTGCTCGGGCAGCGGGATTGAGCCTGCCAAACCGATCGCTTCACCGGCTCTTTGCCATGGTCACGATGCTGGCGAAGGCGCCGTGCGCAGCCCTCGCAGAATCACATCCAGCATCACCTGGGCCTCGGCAACGGTGACGCTGGTTTCGCGCAAGCCCATCACGAACCCGCTCATCAAGCGCCAGACATCGGTATAGGTCACGTCAGATCGAATCGCTCCGGCCTCCTGGGCACGTGTCAGCAGCCGCTGGAGGTCGTCCTTCGCCAGTTGGCAGCACGGCGAGGTCGTGCGGCCCGGTTCCAGCGCGATCCTGATGCAATCTGCCCCCAGCCCTTTGTAGACGGCAGTCTGTCGCAACCAGAACACGATGTACGTGTCGACCGCCACGGCGGGATCCTCGATCGCGTCACACCGTTTGGCCTCTTCGTGCAGCCGGAGGTAGGTCCCCTGGAGAACGGTGTCCAGCAGGTCCTCACGGGTTGGGAAGTGGCGGTAGAGCGTGCCGATCCCGACACCCGCTCGCCGCGCGACTTCTTCCAGCGCGGAACTGGTTCCGGCCTCCATGAAGACTTCGTCGGCGGCGGCAATGATGCGGTCGTAATTGCGCCGGGCATCGGCGCGCATCACCCGGGGCGGATCGACGCGTGCAAGTTGGGCAGATTCGGTTGCCATCTGTTCTTCCTCTCCCCTGCCGCGGTGAGGCCCCTCCCCAACCGGGCAGGAAGTGGTTTTGCATCGGACCATTTACAAACGGAGGGTGGCTCCGTATAGTGGTCGAGCAAGTGGAGGTTGCCTCCATTTGAGGGAAATTGTACCACGCGGCCCGCGCCAGACGGGTGATCGCGGAGAGGGTTCAAGCGATGAGTGTGGAGCCGGGAGTGATTCCCGCGAACGATGTGGTGGTTGCACGGGATGAGGTCCGGCCGGCGCGAGCCGCGTCGCTCGCGCAGTCGATTGGCCTGGTGGTGTTGCTGGCCTGGCAATTGATGGTGGTGCTGGACGGCACCATTGTGAACATCGCCCTGGCGGAGATCAGGATGAGTCTCGGATTCTCGGAGACGAGCCTCTCGTGGGTCGTCAATGCCTACGCGCTGGCGTTTGGCGGCCTGCTGATGCTCGGCAGCCGGGCTGGCGACATGTTCGGGCGCCGCCGAATGCTGATGGCAGGGGTCATCGTCTTTACGGGGGCGTCGGCGCTTGGCGGCATCGCCGGTACCCAGGAAATGCTGATCATTGCCCGTGTGCTGCAGGGAATCGGCGCCGCGATGGCTGCGCCCAGCACCCTGTCACTGATCGTCAGCAACTTTGAGGCAGGAGCACCGCGGAACAGGGCCCTCAGCCTCTTCGCCAGCGTCTCCGGCGTCGGCGCGTCGATGGGCCTGATTCTCGGTGGTGTCCTCACCTCCTGGTTGTCGTGGCACTGGATCTTCTTCGTCAACGTGCCGATCGGTTTGGCTGTCGCCCTGCTCGCCCCGCGCTTCGTGGCCGAAGCACCGCGCCAGCCCGGCAGCCTCGACATCGGTGGGGCGATCGCGTCCACCCTGGGCGTGACGGCGCTGGTCTATGGCTTCATCCGGGCGGCGGAAGTCAGCTGGTCCAACGCCCTGACGCTCGCCTCGTTTGCCGCTGCCGTCGTACTCCTGGTCGCGTTCGTGATCATCGAGCGGCGGGTGGCCCAACCGATCCTGCCGTTCCGTCTCTTCAAGGACCGTCTCCGATCGGTGGCGTTCCTCAACCAGTTGCTGGTTCCGGCAACGCTGTTCGGTGTCTTCTTCTTCCTCACCCAGTACCTGCAGATCGTGCTGGGCATGAGCGCCATCCAGTCCGGGTTTGCCTTCCTGCCATTCTCGGCGACGATCGTGGCCGGTTCGCGCCTGGTCCCGCGGGCGGTGGGGCGGTTCGGTCCGCGGGCCGTGATGATTTATGGCGGTCTCGCCGTCGCAGTCGGATTGGTCCTGATGTCGCGGCTCGACGAAACGGCCTCCTATTTCCCGCTGGTGATGATCAGCATGTTGGTCATGGCGTCGGGCGCGGTGGCAAGTTTCGTGTCGCTGAGCCTGGCGATCATGGGCGCCATTTCACCGGAGGACTCCGGTCCTGCGAGCGGCCTGATGCAGACCAACCAGCAGATCGGTGGCGCGATCGGCCTGGCGGTGCTGGTCACCGTCTTCGGCACGGTCAGCGGCAATGCCCTGGCCGATGGCAGCGGCCGGATCGAGGCAATGGTGGCCGGCATGCAGCGCGGCTTCCTGGTGGCGGCGGGTATTGCCCTGCTCGTGACCGTCATCGCGGCGGTTGGCTATCGAACCACGGAAAAGCCGGCCTGACGTGATGGTGTGACCGCCTGGGTCGCAATCG
>CAZNQC010000143.1:0-1375 GCA_964574825.1 uncultured Sphaerobacteraceae bacterium
TTGGAAGTGGGACACTGATCGAAGCATCTGGCGAAACGAGTTTGCACGCAGGAACGTATCTCATGGACCGCAACACGCTTCTGGCAGACCTCGAACGCATCGTGGGGAGAGACGGTCTCCGCCATCGGCCCGTGGACCTGATGGTCTACGAATACGATGGCTCCGTCGACGGCGCCGTTGATACTGCCGCGCCTGCCGCTGTCGTCCTGCCCACCACCACCGAACAGGTGGTTGCCATCGTCAAGCTGGCTCGACAGGCGGGTCTGCCCGTGGTCGCGCGTGGGGCCGGCACCGGACTCTCTGGCGGAGCCGTCGCGCAATCGGGCGGCATCATCATCGCCTTGACGCGCATGGACAAGGTTCTCAAGGTCGATCGTCTGGAACGAACTGCCCTGGTCGAACCAGGCGTCATCAACCTCGAACTCTCCGACCTGGTCCGGAACGATGGCTTCTTCTTTGCGCCCGATCCATCCAGCCAGAAGGCCTGCACGGTTGGCGGGAATGTGGCCGAGAACTCGGGCGGACCCCACTGCCTGAAATACGGTGTCACCACCAACCATATCCTCGGCCTCGAAGTGGTCATGCCCGACGGCGAGGTGATCTGGACCCGAACGGCTGGGGATGGCTATGGCGGCCTCGACCTGACCGCTGCTCTGGTCGGCTCGGAAGGCATGTTCGGCATCGTCACCAAGGCGCTCGTCCGGCTGACTCCCTCGCCGGGCGCCATCTCGGTCCAACTCGCGGCATTCGGCTCGCTGGAGGATGCCTCGCACGCCGTCACCAACATCATTGCCGCGGGGAACCTTCCAGCGTCCCTGGAAATGATGGACAACCTCACAATCCAGGCCGTCGAGCCTGCCTATCACGCCGGGTATCCGATGGATGCCGGCGCGGTCCTTCTGATCGAATCCGATGGACATCCTGCTGAAGTTGAAGACTCGGTCGAAGAGATCACCGCCCTTTGCCTGGAAGCCGGTGCCCGCGAAGTCCGTCTGGCCAGCACTGCCGGCGAGCGGGATCTGCTCTGGAAAGGGCGCAAGATGGCCCTTGCAGCGATGGGTCGCCTCGCGCCGAACTATTACCTGCACGACACTGTCGTTCCACGCAGTCGTCTTCCCGAAACCCTCGAGGCCGTCGAGGCGATCTCACGTCATCACCGGCTCCAGATCGCGAATGTCTTCCATGCCGGAGACGGCAACCTGCACCCGTTGATGTTGTTCGATCGGCGCAATGCCGGCGAGGTGGAACGCGTCCTGGAAGCCAGCCACGATCTGATCCACGAGTGCGTCAAGTTTGGCGGCACACTCAGTGGCGAGCATGGCATCGGCACTGAGAAGCGCGGCTACATGACGCTCGTCTTCTCCGAGAACGACCT
>CAZNQC010000143.1:1475-7118 GCA_964574825.1 uncultured Sphaerobacteraceae bacterium
GCCACCGAACTCGGCCAGACTGTGGTTCCGATCGGCGGACGCGGCAGCCTGGGCACGGGCCATCCCGCCACCGCCGACATCGCACTCGACGTGACTTCCAACAGCGGAGTGCTTTCATACACACCCGCCGACCTCACGCTCTCCGTCAAGACTGGAACGACCTGGGCCGACCTGCAGGCAGCCCTCGCCGAACATGGCCAAACGCTGCCGTTGGATGTGCCAAATCCGGAACGAACCACCGTCGGTGGGATCGTGGCAACTGGCTTCGCAGGCGCCCGCAAGTATCGCAATGGCTCTCTCCGTGACCTGCTGATTGGCTGCGAGTATGTCAGGGGCGATGGTCTCGTCGCCCGGGCGGGCGGCATGGTCGTCAAGAACGTCTCGGGTTTCGAGATTCCCCGTTTCCTGCATGGATCATGGGGGTCCCTCGCGGTGCTCACCTCGGTCAATCTCAAGGTGATGCCCAAGGCCCGCGCCGAAGAAACAGTGCTGCAATCGTTCGAAAGCACGAGCGCGGCGATTGAAGCCGGTCTGGACTGGGTGCGCAGCGGCATGCCGGTTGACTCGATTGCCGTCGTCAGTGACGCAGAAACTGCCACCCTGGCCATTCGAGCCACCGGGCGCCCCCGTGCGGTCGATCAGATCGCCCGCGAGATTGTGACTGCAGCCCGAGGTGATGCCGAACGACTCCCTGATGACGCATCGGCAGCGTGGTGGCAGTCAACTACCGACGCCTTCGCCGAGTCGGCCGAGTTCATCCAGGTTGGGCTCTCAATTGCCAACGAGCAGTTGGCGTCACTCGCGAGGAGCGTGCAGGAATCTGTCCCGGCAGCTGCCGTCTGCGTCCTGGTCGGAAGTGGAAGCCTTCGAGTGCAAATTCCACTCGACGAGCAGCAGGATGGCGCCAACCTGACCAGTGTCCTGAATGCCGCAACTCGACACGGTGCCCCCTGGTTGATCGAATCGGCGCCCGCAAAACTTCGGCAGGGCCAGGATATCTGGGGTCAACCTGATACGGGGTTGGCGACGATGCGGTCAGTCAAGCAATCGTTCGATCCGGGGCAGATCCTCAATCGCGGCAGACTCTTTATCTAGGACTCAGTGAGGCAGCCTCCCGCAGGGGAGAACGGCCAGCTCAGAAGGAACGGATTTCATGGCAGTTTCGCTCGTCGATATGGTGCAGCACGGGTTCAGCGGGGAGGATGTCCCAGAGGACGATCTGCTGCGGGCCTGTGTCCACTGTGGCATGTGCCTGCCAACCTGCCCTACCTATCGCCTGACCGGGCAGGAGGCGTCGTCGCCGCGCGGCCGGCTCTGGCTGATGAAATCCGTTGCCGACGGGCGCCTTGATCTGCTCGATCCGGAGTTCGACGAGCAGATGTACCAGTGCCTCAACTGTCGGGCCTGTGAAGCTGTCTGCCCCTCGGGCGTTCATTACGGTCCCCTCGTGGAGGCATCGCGCGCGCAACTCGAACAGCACCGGCCCCGTCCGCTGTGGCAGCGAGCCGGACGCAAACTGGGCATGGATGTGCCGTTCTCGAGCATCCGCCGGTTCCGGGCGATGGTCAACGTCCTGCGGGTGTACCAGAAGTCAGGATTGGGGACGCTGGCGCAGAAGTCCGGCGCCTTGAAGCTCCTCCGGCTGGAAACTCTCGAAGCGATGCTGCCGCCGATTGCCGAACCACCCCTGGTCTCCGGCAAGGAGTCGTGGACGCCGGAATCGGCCACGGAAACGATACAACTCTTCAACGGCTGCATCATGAGCACCGTGTTCTCGAACGTGAACCGGGCCACCGGACGTGTGCTCGAACACAACCACGTTGCCACCGAAGTCCCGGCCAGCCAGCAATGCTGTGGAGCATTGCACATCCACTCCGGCATGCTCGACGGCGGCCGCGATCTCGCCCGCCAGAATATCGACGCCTTCGAAGGCGATGACCGCATCATCGTCACGGCGGCTGGCTGTGGTGCGGCGCTTAAGGAATACGGCTACCTGCTAAAGGACGATCCCGAGTACGCTGATCGCGCAGCCACCTTCGCGAACCGTGTGATGGACATATCCGAGTTCCTGGCGATGCGAGACCTGGTTCCACCAACCCACGAGGTCAAAGGCACGGTGACCTATCAGGAGCCATGCCACCTCGCCCATGCCCAGCGAATCTCGGCCCAGCCACGCAAACTGCTGAACCAGGTTCCGGGTCTGGAACTGGTGGAGATGAAGGAATCCTCCCTCTGTTGTGGAAGCGCCGGAATCTACAACGTCATTCGCCGCGAGATGGCAGATGACCTGGGCGACCGCAAGGCGCAGAATATCGAGGCGACCTGCGCCGGCTGCGTCGTAACCGCGAATCCTGGCTGCCACATGCAACTTAGAACGTCGCTCCGACGCAATGAGGTCGACATTCCAGTGCGCCACATCGTCGAAGTGCTGGACGAAGCATATGGTGGTCCGCAGGTAGGTTCCGAGGCCTGACCCGCTGGCCGTCCCGGGGACTACTCCTCGACGATCGGGAAGCGGATCAATGCCCGGGTCATGTCGTCGCCGGAGGAGATGGTGAACTCTCCACGAAGATCAGACGTCACCAGGCGTTGCGTAATGCGCATGCCCAGTCCGCTGCTCTGGGCCGGATCGAAGCCCTCGGGAACACCTTCGCCATTGTTGACCACCTCGATGTTGGCCCAGCCATCGGCCTCCCAGCCCGAAATCCGGATCACGCCTTCCGCGCGGTGCTCGAAACCGTGACTGATGGCATTGGCCGCCAGCTCGTTGATGAGCAACGAGATGATGGTCGCCTGCCGCGTTGGAATCCGCAGCGTCGATGGCTCGATCCGAAAGTCAACCTTGAGACCAGGCGGAATGAGTGTGCTGTGGGCGTCTTCCGCCACCAGCCGGGCGATGACATCAACCGTGGTGCCACCAAGACGCTGCTCGTCCGACAGCAGGTCGTGGACAGCGGCGATGGACTGGATCCGGCTCATCGCTTCCCGGATGGCCGTGGACCATGGAGCATCCTCGGCGGTGCGCAACTGCAATGACAGGAGCGCCGCGACTGTCTGCAGGTTGTTTCGCACCCGGTGATGCATCTCCTGCACCAGGGCGCTCTGGGTCTGCACACTGTGCATGGCGTCCTGATAGAGCTGGGCGTTCTCCACAGCCATGGCTGCGGTATCGCAAAAGGCCTGGAGGATGCCGACGGCATCTTCGTCTGGCAACTGGTCCTTGGGGAACCGCATCGCCAGCGCACCGACCGGTTCGCGTGCCGTGCGGAGAGGCAGGCAGAGCAACGTGGAGACACCGTCGCTGTATCGAATCTCCGTCTGCATGGCGGCCCCGCGTTCGATCACCTCTCGGGCCAGGTTGTCGCGCACGGCTGGTTCGAGAATCTCGCGGATGACACCAACCCGGTGCTCGATCACCGGCTGTGTGGGCATTCCATTTCGCCCGGTGCGCGGTGGAAGACGAAACATGGCCGCCGCTTCGGCGTGGACCAGTTCGACCGCCTGCTCGCTGACAAGTCGCAGCACACCTGAGAGGTCGAGGGTGGAGGTGAGCATGCGAGAGACACGCTGTAACGTGGCGAGTTGCGAGACCTTCTGGCGCAATCGCTCATCAGCCGTGCTGTATTGCCGAGCGTTCTCGATGCTGATCGCCAGCTCTCCGGCAACCGTTTCGAGAAACTCGAGCTCCCCCGCGTCATGACTGCGGCGCTGGATGGAGTGGATGTTCAGCACACCAATCAGTTCGTTCGCGCCGGTGAGCACGATCGGGACGGACACCTGGGACGTATAGACCTCGTCACCGATGCCTGGGTGAGCCAGGAAATGCGGATGGCTCCGTGCATCTGGCGCCGCAATCAGGCGCCGACCAACCGCTGCCTGCCCGGTGATACCGACACCCATGCGAATGGTGACGGCGTTGACCGACGATGGGTTCAGTCCGACCGCGGCCCGTAGCGCCAGCAAACCGGTCGACTCATCGTGGAGGAACA
This sequence comes from uncultured Sphaerobacteraceae bacterium, assembly GCA_964574825.1. Taxonomy (GTDB): domain Bacteria; phylum Chloroflexota; class Chloroflexia; order Thermomicrobiales; family UBA6265; genus JACCYX01. The sequence continues at coordinate 5,465 of CAZNQC010000143.1, forward strand.
CTTCACAGGCATCACTGTTGGTGGTCTGTGCCACAAGTCGAACGACCGTATCGAGCATTTCACCGAGCTTCAGGTTCGCAGTGGCAGCCCGATTGATCTGATGCAGGGCGGACAAACGCGCGACCTGCTGGGTCGGTTCGGTACTTCCTGCATTCGATGGGTCGGCCATGGGAACTTCGGTGAGATAGCCACGGCTGGCCGCTGCCAGGGCGATACCGGCAATGCGCTGAGTCGACGCATCGTCGCCACCAACCCGGCCGAACAACACCTGGAGTTCCTCGACCGCCACACTCAGTGCATCGTCGAGTTCAATCTCAAGTTCAAATGCCTGCTCGCCGAAATCCTGGAACGCCCGTTGCAACGCCCCGCCATCGAGCTGGCTCGGGTTCGACGAAAGAGACAGTTCCTGACGCAATTGCGTTGCGAGGTCGTCGAGTACTTCGATCCTGCGTGATATCCCCATCGTCGGCCATCGTTTCTAGAGCTTCTGGTCGAACCAGCCAATCAGGTGGTGAAGCCGGGCCATCCGGCGGCTCGGCGTGCCGGAGCGTGACAGCTCGTGGCTCTCCTCCGGGAACCTGACGAACCCAACGTCGCGGCCGAGGTAGAACAGAGCGGCGTACATCTGCTCGGCCTGCTCGATGGGGCAGCGAAGGTCCTTCTCGCTGTGCAGGATGAGCAGCGGCGTCGTGATGCGGTCAACGTAGGAGACAGGTGAGTGCTGGCGAAGTACCTCGAAATCGGACCACGGTAGCCCGCCAAACTCATCGACACCAAAGGTGGTGCCAATGTCGCTGGTGCCGAAGAACGAGAGGAAGCTGGACACACAGCGCTGGGTCACGGCAGCTCGGAACCGCTCATCGTGACTGACAATCCAATTGGTGAGGTAGCCACCGTAGGACCCACCGGTGATGCCGAGCCGGCTCTCATCGATCCAGGGCAACGCCGCAACCGTCTCGGTCAGCGCGATCACATCGGGCATGTCGGCTTCGCCCCAGATTCCGCGGGTGGAGGAGAGAAAGTCCTGGCCATAGCCGGCAGATCCCCGTGGATTGCAGAACGCCACGGCGTAGCCCTTCGCGGCCATCAGCTGCATCTCGTGGAACATGGCGTAGCCATACATGGCGTGGGGACCGCCATGAATCTGGATGATTACGGGGTGTTTCGCACCCGACTCAAGATCCGCTCCGGCGGGTGGAATGATCCAGCCCTGGATGCTCGTGCCGTCCGCCGATTCGAATTCGAGGTCAATGGCTGACGGCAGGTCCACCTCGTCCAGGATGCTGCGGTTGGCCGAAGTGAGGTCAATCAGATCTGCGCTATCGGGCTGGACCAGGGCGAGTTCGAACGGGCGATCGATCGCGCCATGGGCGACAACCAGACCATCCTCGACGGGGGCGAACCCATTGATGCGGTGCTTGCCTTCCGTTCTGGATTGAACTTCACCATCGCCGACAGCAACTTCAAAGACCTGGGTCTCGCCGGACCTGGATGCCAACACCAGGAGAGCATCGTCACCTATCCAAAGGGGTCCGTTTTCTCCGCCAAGCGCAAGGTCGCCCATACCAGCGTCGCCGAACTCCAGGTCGGTGGACTCGGTGACACACGTGAGACCAGTGCCATTGGAGTTCACTGTCCACACCCGGTCGATCAG
>CAZNQC010000143.1:7218-10062 GCA_964574825.1 uncultured Sphaerobacteraceae bacterium
AATTGCGATGACTCCCCGTTGTCGAGGTCGATGACCCAGATGTGGGAGAACTTCTCGAGGAACCCCTGTCCGTCGAATCGGTAGCTCACTCCCTGGATGACGCGCTCATCGGCAATCGGACCGATGACGCTTGGCGCGAAGGCTCGTTGATCGTCAGTCGGCTCGTCCCTGGCCACAAAGGCAATACGGTTGCCATCCGGTGACCAGACTGGTGCATCGGCGCCACTGGGATGGAACGAGCGCTGGATTGCCTCTCCGCCGTCAATGGCGATCGTCCAGATCTGGGCGAGGGGTTTGGCATCCTTTGCTGCCTTCTCACCCTTGGGGCTCGACTTGTCATTCACATTGTCATCATCGACCGCGGTGGGGAGCGTGCCCGGTCGATTGGAGACAAATGCAATCGACCGGCCGTCCGGAGACCAGCGGGGATTCCCATCTCGATGGAAGCCCGACGTCAGCTTCCTGGCATTGGAGCCGTCAGCATCGGACATCCAGATCGCTGACCGGTAGCCGTCCAGGTCCTGGTCGGCTTGAGATTCAACCCAGGCGATGCGACTGCGATCGGGTGATGCTTGTGGGTTGCCCACCACCACGATGCGGAAGAGATCTTCCGCGGCCAGCGTTCGTTGCGCGTTCGACATACTGGTGAGTCCTGTCTCGTTGCAATGGGACGACGAACCACCAACTGCCATGCGGCGAACCAGGTGGCTCCAACGACTGACCTATACTACGCGAGGTCGGAAAGCATCGCGATCTCTTTCGCCGCAGCCGTTTCCCTTATTCGACCCTCCCTGCGGAGCATATGCCTGGTGTCCCGAAAGTACCCGCTCGACCTGCCGCCAAATGATGACGTTGGTGGCGCCGGCGCCACGCGGCCGGGATGGGCGACCAGGGCTGCCGCCGCGACAGCCGATGTTCTGCTCGATGTGCGCGAGTGGCGGCTGCGCCACCAGGACATCAGCAAACTGCTGGTCGGCATCACCTTCATCACGATCGGCCTCCTGCTGGCGGCGGGAGCCGGGATTACCGACAACTATCTGCATCGTGGCGTGGAATCCGGAGCATCTCAACCCTATATCGTCCAGCCAACGGGCAAAGGTCTTGCGACCAATGTCGAACTGCGCCTGCTGGACACGGCCCAAACCGAGCAACTGGCCAATGTGCTCTCCTCCAGCGGATTCCGCTATGTGCGACAAGAGATAAGCTGGTCGGAGATCGAAGCGGCACGCGGCGTGTATGACTGGTCGGCGTACGATGAGATGATCTCGGTGCTGACCCGGAACGGGTTGACCGTGATTGCCGTGCTGGTTGACACGCCAGATTGGGCGCGCGGGATTGGCGAACTCGATGCCGCCAATGCCCCTCCGCGCGATCCGGCCCTGCTGACGAACCTGACCGAGGAGTTGACCCGGCACTACGGTGACAGTGTGTCCTTCATTCAGTTGTGGGACGCGCCAAACACCTCCGACAACTGGGGGAACCGGGTTGGGACGGGGGCAGACTATGCGCCCATCATGGAGGCCTTCGCCATGGGAGCACGGCGCGGGAACGCCAACACCCGGGTGCTCTCGCCCGAGTTGGCGATGTGGCCCAACTCCACCCGAGGTCAGACTGATCTTGACTTCATCGACGATCTTTACCGGACAGCAGGCGGCGACACTTTCGATGTGCTGGCGATTCGCCTTGACGGTGGCGTGAACTCCCCAGATGACAGACGTGTCTCCCGGAACCGAGCCGGCTTTTCGCGAGCCATTCTGTTCCGCGAACTCATGGTTCGGCATGGCGATGCTTCTACTCCCGTGTGGGCAACCTCGTATGGCTGGGCGCGAGGAGACACGATTGACGCCGACAAACAGGCCGAGTTCGTGGAGCGTGGACTTGAGCGCAACTGGTCGGAATGGCCGTGGATGGGTCTGATGATCAATTGGTCCCTCCTGTCGCCGGAGGGCTCCGACGATGCCCCCTACTCGATCGTGTCGCCCCAAGGCACGGCGACACCACTCTTCGAACGATTGACGTCCAGCGAACTCGTCAGCAGGAGCCGGGTGGCCAACACCGGGTTTGCGCCGATGGAAGCCCAATCGGTACGCACCAATGGCGGTTGGGAGGAACAGCATCTGGAGGGACGTACCTTTTTCACCTCCCGCCAGGTGGGATCGTCGGTGACGATCGAGTTCCAGGGGACTGGCTTGATCGCCTTCGTCAGGTCGGGTCCCGAGGTCGGCGTGATCAGGATTGAGCTGGACGGAGAAGTAGTGCCGGGAGGGTATATCGAGGATGAGACTCTCTGGGACCTCTCGGTGTTCTCGACCACTCAGGACCTTCCCCGATCCCTGGTGAGTGGTCTCGACGACGAGCGACACGTGCTGGTCATCACCCTGGTCGACTCCGGAGAACTTACGCTGGGCGGATTCGAAGTGACCCGAGATGCGCCGTTCGTCTGGCCGATCGTGCTGATGGCAGTTGGAGCGTTGATCAGCCTCTTTTTTGGCCTGAGGTCGATTGCGTATCTCTTTGCCGTGCGGTCGGGTCTGTTGCGGCGGCCTACCGACCCGGGAGTGGACCCGATCCTTCCTCAACTGACCAACTGGCGCCCTGACCGCCGGCTGGGATAGCGGACGCGCCCGCGGATTCCATGTGCCAATGAATCGACTGCCGGTGCTGAAACCTCGATCTGGACCGTTGCGTGGGACGTACGAAAGAGGCCGGATACTGTGGGGCAATTCGGATTCCGTTGATTCCATGGGCTGCTTGGGGAGGAATTCGCCCGGCGATACTCCGTTTACCCGGACAAGGTAGTGGTTCGCAAGCCCCAGACGAAGAGGAGCAGGACGTTCGGAACGA
>CAZNQC010000144.1:0-9897 GCA_964574825.1 uncultured Sphaerobacteraceae bacterium
CCGGCCGGACCGCAGAGGAGGGGACTCATGACCAGCCACAACGCGCAGCCTCAACGTCCATCACCGCAAATCGCACGCCGGTCATTGTTCAAGGGGGCGGCGGTCTCCGCTGCCGCTATCGGAGGAGGATTCGGAACGGCTATGGCTCAGGACGACGCATCACCCGTGGCAGACACCACCTTGCCGCCCCCATCGCCATCGGTGGCGGACCTGCAGCAGGCCCTCGCCAGCGGTGAAACCACCGTGCGCGCCATTGTCGAAGCATCCCTGGCCCGCATCACCGCGCTCGACGGCGATGGCCCCACGCTGAACGCCGTCATCGAACTCAACCCGGATGCCCTGGCGATCGCCGATGAGCTGGATGCCGAATTGGCGGCCGGCAACTCCCGTGGTCCCATGCATGGCATTCCGGTGCTGATCAAGGACAACATCGCCACCGCCGATGGCATGCAAACCACGGCCGGTTCGCTGGCGCTCGATGGTTTGCAGGCCACCGCCGATGCGTCGCTCGTCACCCTCCTGCGCGAGGCCGGGGTGGTCATCCTTGGCAAGACCAACCTCAGCGAATGGGCCAACATTCGCTCGTTCCAGGCCACCAGCGGGTGGAGTGGCCGCGGCGGCCAAACCCTGAATCCCTACCAGATTGACCGCAACCCGTCCGGGTCCAGTTCCGGGTCCGGCGTTGCCGCCGCCGCCGGGTATGTGCCGGTTACCATCGGCACCGAAACCAACGGCTCCATCGTCTCCCCAGCCGGCAATAGCGGCGTGGTCGGCGTCAAGCCCACCGTCGGACTGGTCAGCCGCGTTGGCGTCATCCCCATCGCCCATTCCCAGGACACCATTGGGCCGCTGGCTCGCACGGTAGCAGATGCCGCTGCCTTGCTGAACGTCCTGGCTGCCCCGGACCCTGCCGATCCGGCCTCCCGCGGTGAATGGCCGATCCCTGTTCCCTCTGCCAGCCCAGCCACACCGGAGATGACGATCCTGCCCGTTCCCTCCTATCCGGCCCAACCCGATGGCGGCCTGCCCACGGTCGACTATCTCTCCGCCCTCGACCCCACTGCGCTTGAAGGTGCCCGCATCGGTGTTGTTCGCCAGTTGGCCGGGTTCAGCCCGCTCGCCGATGCCGTCTTCGAAGAAGCCCTGCAGGCGATGGCCGCGGCGGGCGCCGAACTGGTGGATCCCGTCGAAATCTCCAGCCTGGCCGATCAGGCCTGGGGTGCGGATACGCTCCCGGTGCTGGAATGGGAACTCAAGGCCGGTCTGGCCGACTACTTCGCCACGCATCTGCCCGCCGATGCCCCGATCAAGACCCTGGCCGACGTGATTGCCTTCAACGACGCCAACGCCGAGGCAGAAATGCCCTGGTTCGATCAGGCCATCTTCCTCAGCGCCGAAGAGCGCACCGGTCTCGACGACATCGCCTATATCAACGCCGTGCTCAACATCCAGGCTGCCGGACGCGACAACGGCATCGATGCAGCTCTCCAGGCGAACCAGCTGGATGCCCTCGTCGCCCCGACCAACGGCCCCGCCACCCGCATCGACCTCGTCAACGGCGACCACTGGTTGGGCGGCACCTCCACCCTGGCCGCCATCGCCGGCTATCCGCTGGTCACCATTCCGGCCGGCTATCGTCACGGCCTGCCGATCGGCATCACGTTCATGGGCACGGCCTGGAGCGAAGAAACGCTGCTCCGGCTCGCCTACGCGTTGGAGCAGCAGCTCGGGGTATGGCAGGAACCAACGTTTGCGCCAGCCGGAGTCCTCCCCCCGTCCTGAGACGAATGGGATTGGTCGCGCACCATCATTCCCCGGTAGGCTGTGCCACACAGGAAGTACCGCAGCCGGGATGTCTGGTCCTCTTTCCAGCATCCCGGCCTGATCGCCCCGGAATCGTCTGTGGGCGGAGATGGGACACGGCATGACCGATCGGCCTCAGGATTCCCGGCCCGACGACGATGACAATCTGGACTACCTCGATGCTGGCCTGCCGCCGGAAGATCGCATCTCACCGCCCGAACCCGATCCGGAGCCCGTCGTCGAACGCGTCACGCCAACGGTCACGCCAGTAACCGTCGCCGATGCCCCCACCACGCCGATTGCCGCGCCAGTTCCTCCCCCACCCACTGGTGGTGACGGTGAGGTCGCGGCCACAACCGGCCAACGCGACACCTCCTGGACCTGGCCGATCATCAACCTGATCGGATTGCTGGTGGTGGTGGCCATCAACTACTCCGCCAACTACTTCAAGTTCAACGGCAACAGCACCGGCGACATCGTCAACCGCAATCCGGTTCCCTTCCAACCTGCTGGCTGGGTCTTCTCCATCTGGGGCGTCATCTACCTGTTGCTCGGCATCTTCGTCATCTACGGGTTGCTGCCGGCCGGACGCCACAATCCGCGCCTCCAGCGCATCAGCCCACTCTTCCTGGTCTCCAACCTCGCCAATGCAATCTGGATCATTTTCTGGCATTGGGAGCAGGTCGCGGCCTCGTTCGGCACCATCGTCGTGTTGCTGGTGGCATTGGTCGGCATCTATCTTGGCATCCGGCTCACTGGCAATCCCTTCCGCAAGGCCAATCGCCAGTCTGTCGAGAAGCCCGGTTGGTTCGAGCGGATCGCCCTGCGGCTGCCGTTCTCGGTCTACCTCGGGTGGGCCTGCGTGGCCACGTTGTCGAATGCAATGGTCTGGCTGAACGAATCGGGCCGCGACACCGGTCTCTTCTCGCTGAACTGGTGGGCGGTCATCTTCATGATCGTTGCGACCCTGGTGGCGGCCGTATTCATGGCCACCTCGCACGACGGCATCATCGCCCTGGTCATGGCGGTCGCCTTCGCCGGCATCGCGCATCACAACTGGGGCAACGAAACCGCCGTCAGCGTCGCGGCCGGAATCTTCGCGCTGTTGACCCTGATCATTGCGGGGGCGGCCGCCCTGATGGCCTTCGACAAGAGCAACAACCGCCCATTGCCGGGATCGGGACTGTGGCGCCGGTCCGAACCCGTGGCCTGAGCGAGAGGACGCAGGCGGCTCACGCCCAGGCCGGAATCGTTCCTCGCCAACCTGCTCGCGAGGCCCCGCTGGCCCTCTGCGGGTACGCTGGATGTCGCTTTCATCACTGGCCCATCGGGCTTTCAGCGATTTTTCATCTTTTCGGATGATCCTGCGGTCGTCGACAGTCGGTCCAGTGTCCCGGGAGCAAATCGTCCGTGCAGGAGCGTACCCTGCACATGGGAGAGATGAACATGAAACGTCTGATCATTCTGCTGGGGCTGCTTTGTCTGGCCCTGGCTCCATCTGGCATGCTCGCGCAGGACACCACGCTGGGCGTCGGCACCACCGATGACCTCGGATCGTTCCTGACCGATGCCGAGGGCATGACCCTGTATATCTTCACCAACGACACGGCTGACAGTGGCACCAGCGTCTGCAACGACGACTGTGCCGCCAACTGGCCGCCCTTCTTCGTCGATGGCGCCACCCTGCCTGAAGGAACCGCTGGCGAACTGACAACGATTACCCGCGATGATGGCTCATCCCAGTTGGCCTACAACGGCATGCCCCTCTACCTCTGGGTTGGCGACACGGCGGCCGGCGATACCACGGGTGAGGGCGTTGGTGACGTCTGGTTTGTCGCCAGCATCGATGATGGCGACGCCATGGCATCCCCGGCGGCGTCTCCTGTTGCAAGCGTTGCGCTTGGTCTGGGTGATGATGCCGAACTTGGCCAGTTCCTGACCGACCCCGAGGGGATGACGCTCTACATCTTTGCGAATGACACTCCGGATAGCGGTACCAGCGTCTGTAACGACGATTGCGCCGCCAACTGGCCGCCCTTCTTCGTTGAGGGTGCCACCTTGCCCGAAGGGACTCCTGGTGAACTGACCGTCATCACCCGCGACGACGGATGGACGCAATTGGCTTACAACGGCCAGCCGCTCTATCTGTGGGTGAACGATGCTGCCCCCGGTGACGTCACCGGGCAGGGCGTCGGCGATGTCTGGTTCGTGGCCTCCGTGGACGAGCCGTAGCACGACACCCGGGCACGGTTTCACGTCGCCGCCAGGCGATCGATTTCCACCCGTCATGGTGCTCTACCACGGTGAAAGCCCTTCCACGATGCGACGAGTTCCACGCCGAACTCGTCGCATCTGGCCCGGTGTCTCCCATTCCTGCCAGCGGTCCAGTAGGATTACCCGACACTGGCGCGATGCCAGTGGCAACCGCACTCCAGGAAGGGCTGACGGGACATGGCGGCGGGCGATCAGTCCGGAGACGGGCAAGCGGCGGACACAACGCGAGCGCAGCCTGGTGTGAGCGAGCCTCGGCCTCCATCACCAGCGCCGCGGGAATCGAGAATTCGCACGCTCGCCGCGAAGACCCCACTGCGCAACGCCCAGTTGCCGATGGCGCTCCAGCGCGGACCGTTCAAGCGCTACTGGTCCAGCCAGATCGTGGCGTTGGCCGGTGGCTGGATGCAAAACACCGCTGCCTCGCTGGTGGTGCTATCCATCACCTCCTCGGCCATGATGATCGGCGCGCTGAACGTGGTCTCCGCCCTGCCGCTGCTGCTCTTCAGCCTGTTCGGCGGGGTGGTTGCCGACCGGCTGGACCGCCGCAAGATCATCATGACCACGCAGTCGATCATGGTCTGCATCTCCCTGACCTATGCCTTCCTGCTCTTCACTGACCGGTTGGAATACTGGCACCTGCTGGCCCTCTCGGCTTTCGCTGGCACGGTGATGTCGTTCGACCAGCCGGCGTCCCAGGCCTTTGTCGTCCAGCTGGTGCATCGGGACGATCTGCCGGAAGCCCTTGCCCTCAACTCGGCCTCGTTCAACGCCACCCGCTCCATTGGCCCCGCCGTGGCCGGTATTGTGGTCAGCGCGGTGGGCATGGCCGCGGCCTTCCTCATCAACGCCATCTCCTTGCTGGCCCCGATCTCCGTGCTGCTGAGCCTGAAGGATCGGGTCAAACCCATCAAGCGCCCAGCCAATCGCCCCTCGGGCCTGGCATCGCTGAAGGAAGGCATGGGCTACATCCGTACCCACGACGACCTGCTCGGTCTGGTGATGCTCTCGGCCACGTTCTCGTTTCTCGTCTTCCCCAACCTGCTGGTGCTGATGCCGCTCTACGTACGAGACCATCTCCACGGAGGCAATGGCTGGGTCTCGATCATGATTTCGGTCGTGGGGTTGGGATCGCTGGTGGGATCGATCGGCATGCTTCGCGGCAGCCGCCTCGAAGTCGCCGCCGCTCGTCGCCTGCGCCGGGCCATGATCGGTCTGGCCATCGGACTGGTCTGGTTGGGGCTGGCGCCCAATCTGTGGCTCGCCATTCCCGGCATCCTCATTTCCGGCTATTCGTTCACCACGGGCAACACCCAGATCTCCGTTCGGCTCCAGCAGCTCGCCCCGGACGAGATGCGGGGCCGGGTGCTGAGCGCCAACGGCATGGCGTTCAATGGAGTCATGCCCTTTGCCACCCTGCTGGTTGCTTTCCTCTCCCAAACGATTGGCCAGTCGTACGTGATGGTGGCGTGTGCCGTTCTCCTGCTGATCACCACTTCATGGTTGTGGAAACGCTACGTTTGGCAGGCCTTCGTGCCACCACCCTCTGTCGTGATGACGGCGACATGATCAGCCTCCAGGCGTATCCTCTGGCACCATGGCGAATCTGATCCCCACCTTCGATCTCACATTCGTGGCCGCACTGCTCATCGTGCTTGTGGCGGCAGCCGTGTCCGGGCTGGCCGGGTTTGGGTTTTCGATCGTCTCGGTCACTCCCCTGCTCTTCTTCTTCGAACCGGGCACCACCCTGGCGATCAACAAGATCCTCACGCTGGGCACCACCTGGATCATCCTGATCGGGATCTGGCATGCCATTTCCTGGCCGCGCCTGGTACGCCTCGTGCCGTTCGCCCTGGTCGGGCTGTTCGGCGGGGTCTGGTTGTTGACGCACCTTGATGGCAACACCATCCGCCTGGCGGTCGCGGTGATGGTGATGGCCTTTGCCCTGATTCTGCTCAGTGGTGTGGTGCGGGAGGTGCCAGAGAAGTCCTGGATGGCGCCGATCACCGGGCTGGTGAGCGGCATCTCGTCCACCTCCACTGGCATGTCCGGGCCCCCAATCGTCCTCTACTTCACCGTCATTGGCCTCTCGGTCGACGTGTTCCGGGCGACCACGGTGATGTACTTCATCCTGCTCGATGTGATCGGCTTTCCGACCCTGATCATCCAGGGGCTGATCACCTTCGACGATGTCGTTCTGGCGGTGTGGTTGGCGCCCTCGGCCCTGCTTGGTCGCTGGATCGGGTCCTGGCTGGTGCCGTTCGTCACCCCGGAAAGCTTCCGGCGGCTGGTGCTGGCGCTGCTGCTGGTCACCGGAGTGGTAGCCATCGTCAACGTATTGGCCTTACAGTAGGCAGGCTGGGCGCGGTGGGGCGCTCTGGCAAGATGCGTTTGCATACACATTCGGGGGAGCACATTCGATCATGTCCATGCAACAACCGCGGATTCAGCAACGAGAGGCGATGGCCAGCCTGGCCGGTGCCGTGCAGCAAGGATGGTGGGTGTTCCTGTTGCGAGGGCTGGCCGCCGTCATCTTCGGCATCCTGGCCCTGGTCTGGCCGGGGCTGACCCTGTTCGTCCTCATCATTGCGTTCGGCATCTGGGTTATTTTCGACGGTGTGGTCGAAATCTGGAACGGTTTCACGAACCGGGAGGGCCACGACCGCTGGTGGGTGGATATCCTCCTTGGCATCGTCGGCATCGTGGCCGGTATCCTCATCATCTCGTTGCCAGGAATCACGGCCGTGGTGGCGATGTACTACATCGGCGCCTGGATGGTGGTGACGGGTATTCTCCAGATCATCTATGCCATCAAGCTGCGGGAGGAAATCTCCGGCGAGTGGTTCCTGATCCTCACTGGCGTCCTCTCGGTGATCCTGGGCATCATCTTCTTCATCTTCCCGGGCAGTGGCGCGGTTAGCCTCGTGTGGCTCATCGCCATCTACGCCATCGTCTTCGGCATCATCCTGGTCATCTTCTCGTTCCGCGCTCGCAAGGGCTTCGCCTAGCGACCCAGGTGCCCGCCAGGGAGGAGTCGTTTGCCGGATGCCGGATCATCCGATCTCGTTGTTCTCCCTGCTCGGCCGGTTTGGTCGCGGCACCCAGGTTCTGATCAAGCATGCAATCGTCTGGGCGGTCGAGGCCATGGTCCTTACCGCCCTGGCGGGGTTGATTCCCGGCATCGTTGTCTACGATTACGCGGATGCCCTGGCCGTGATCGTGCTGATCGCCGCCATCGGCACCACCGTGATGCCGCTGTTGTACCGGTTGGCAACCCGCCTTACCCCGCTGCTGTATCCCCTCCTGACCTTCCTCATCTTTGCCTGGCTGGTGCTTGGCCTCGAGCGCGTGCTTCCGGGCTGGCACGTCGGCAGTTGGTGGGAAGCCGGCATCACCGCCATGGTGCTTACGGCCACCTCGGCCTTCCTCGGCCAACTCCTGGGGCTGAGCGACGATGGTGCGTGGGCCCGCTACACCCTCGGGCCAATGCGATCCCGCTTTCGCCATCCGGAATTCGATGATCTGGACGAGCCGGGGTTCATCTTCCTCGAGATTGATGGTCTTTCCGAACCGGTCCTCGAACAGGCGATCGCGGCTGGGTATGTGCCAACCCTGGCCCGCTGGCTGCGGGAGGGATCCCACGCCGTGCACGGCTGGATCTGCGATCTCTCTTCCCAGACATCGGCGATGCAGGCGGGCCTGCTGTTGGGCTCCAATCGCGATATCCCGGCCTTTCGCTGGTACGACCGTGACCTGAAGCGGGTCGTGGTTTCCAACAACCCGCGCGACGCGGCGATGATCGAGTCCGAGCTGGCAACGGGCGACGGGCTGCTGGCCGGTTCCGGCGCGAGCCGGGGCAACATGTTCTCCGGCGAAGCCCCGGATAGCCTGTTCACCTTTTCGACCCTGTTCAACCCGGCTCCGCACAGTTCCCGCCAGTACATGCTCTTTTTCACCAACCTCTACAACCTGGCTCGCACACTGGCCCTGTTTGGGGCGGATATCGTCTCGGAGCTCGTTGCCGGGTGCTGGCAGGTGATTCGCAACGAGCGACCTCGTGTCCGGCGGCTCGGCGTCTACCCCATCGTGCGTTCGGCCACCACCAGCGTCCTGCGCGAGTTGAGCACCTTCACCGTGGCCGGAGACATGTTTCGCGGGGTTCCGGTCGTCTATGCCACCTATGTCGCCTACGACGAGGTCGCCCACCACTCTGGCATTGCTCGGGGCGACACCCTTCGTGTGCTCCGCCGGGTCGACCGCGATATCGGCCGCCTCGAGCGAGTCGCTCGCGATGCCCCACGGCCCTATCACCTGATCGTGCTGAGCGACCATGGCCAAACCCAGGGTGCCACCTTCCGCCAGCGCTACCAGGAATCCCTCTCCGATCTCGTCGAACGCCTGCTGGACGGTGGCCACCAGGCGGAAGTGGTGGATCTGCCCGAGCAGGATGAGGGGGCGCGGATGGTCGGCGTGTTGATTGCCGACTTCCTGAAGGTCGATGCCGATCAGCATCCGGTGGTTGACCGGGCGCTGCGCCGCACCGGACTCCGGGCCACGACCGACGCCGAACTGGATCAGGTTGATGTTGGCGATGTGATCGTTCTGGCGTCTGGCAATCTCGGCACGATCACGTTCACCGGCAGCCCGGAGCGGCAAACCCTGGAAGAGATCTCGGCCCACCATCCAACCCTGGTGCCAGCGTTGGTCGCCCATCCGGGAATCGCGTTTGCCCTGGTGCAGACGGCCACCCAGGGACCGATGGTGATTGGGGCAGAAGGATTTCACCTGCTGGAGGACGACAGCGTGCAGGGCACCGATCCGCTGGCTCCATACGACACATATGCGGCAGGCGTGCTGCGTCGGTGGAGCACCTTTCGCAACGCGCCGGATATCCTCATCATGAGCACCTGGTGGCCCGCCGAGAACGAGGTGGCCGCTTTTGAGGAACTGGTTGGGTCGCATGGTGGTCTCGGCGGGCCGCAGAACCAGCCGTTCGTCCTGAGCCCGGTGTCGTTGCCGGTGCCATCGGAGCCGCTCATCGGGGCGGAATCGACCCACCGGGTGTTCATGCAGTGGTTGCGTCGTTGAACCAGTCAATGCTGAAGGATCAGTCGTGTCCGAGTCTCGCCAACCTGCCGTTCTGACCGTGATGACGGCCAATCTCTGGAATGGCCTGGCACCCGATCGCAAGGTCGTTCATGCCTTACGGGCATCCGGAGCGGACCTGATCGGGCTCGAAGAACTCAACCGGCGCCAGGCCCGGGTGGTGGTGGAGGCATTGGCCGATCTCTATCCCCATGCCGCGACGTTCGGCGACAGTTACGAGGGGCGCGGAGTGCTCAGCAGGCTGCCGTTGTCCGAGGTTGACCTGGTGCCCATCGTGGCCGACCGGCCCGATGTCTCCGCCGTCGTTGATGTGAACGGCACTGCCCTGACGATGATCGTTGGTCATCCCCGCCCCCAGATGCTCAAGCGGGGCCGGTTGCAGTTCCAGATGGCCTCGCTGCGGCAGATCATTCGCCTGGGCCAACTGACCATGGAACGGGCCCCGGCCATTCTGCTCGGCGATTTCAACATGGGGCCACGTCACCCCGGCTACGCCCGGTTGCAACGGCTCGGCCTGACCGATGCCTATGTGGTTGGCGGGGCCGCCACGGACGCCGGCAACACGTTTCCGATCAGGTTCCAGGTCAGTGGTTCCCAGCGCGATCCCAACCAGGGCCGCATCGTTCCCTTGCCACCCATCAAGCGGTTCGACCACATCTGGCACACGCCGGACATCCGCACCGAGCGTGCCTGGATCGGGCCGGATTCGGGGTCGGA
>CAZNQC010000145.1:0-9889 GCA_964574825.1 uncultured Sphaerobacteraceae bacterium
GGCTGCACACCATCGCCATCGGCCACCAGCATCGTGTTCTCGAAGTACTGCACGGTGATCCCGCGTTCCCGGAATGGTTCGCTGATCGGAGCCCCGGCGTAGAACCAGCCTTCGTGGGAGTCGTACCAGGTGGCGAAGTCACCAGCCAGCGAGTACCCGGTGGTTTCGCTGAACCGGCCACCAGCGTTGTAGACCTCCGCGCTGCGCGCCTCCTGATTGACACCCGGCTGCCAGGCGGTCAGGCGTCGGTCGCCGGTGGTTCGCCGGCCGTCGGCCCGGAGCGTTTCGGCTCGCTCGGCCAATTGCTGGCGTCCGGCGGGCATGAGCCGCACCGTTGGGTTGTCGGTCAGGGTCCAGTCCGGGTTGTACTGGAAGACGCCGCGCTCGAACGCCTGGCTGAAGAGCCCATTCGGTGCGGCATAGACTTCCGAGATCGGGTTGCCATAGACGGCGCTGGCACCGTTGGCACGCCAGTAGTCGAGCATGGTGCCCGAGAGCGTGTGGCCAGTCTCCGGGATGAACACCCGCAGGGAGGTTTGCCCATAGTCCACGGGGATCATCTGATCGGGGAGACCCAGCCGCTCGGCAAGCGAGTTGGCCGAGACCTCGATTGGTGCCGTCACCGTGGGCAGCAATACGGCTGCCGCCAGCGCCACCACCATCCCGAACCGCGTGGCCGTTTCTCGCCAGCGACCACTCAACGCAATCGTCATCGTGTTGCTTCCCACCCACAAGAACCTGTTGGACCAGACGCTTCCGTCATTGGTTTCTACGTTACCGCACCCGCAATGGATGCGTCCGCCCTGGGCTACTTGACACGCACAGCTGGCGTCAGGACGTTGTGATTGCACCCAGACTGATCGAAGCCCGGTACATGTTGATCTCGTCGCGCAGTCGTTCCGCCTCCTGGGCGGCGGCAGTGGCGAAATCCCGGTCGCTGCCGGCGTACATGATCGAACGCGATGCCGAGCAGAGAAGACCTCGACCATGTTCGTCGAGCCCTGCCCGCAGGGAACCTTCGACGTCGCCACCCTGCGCACCAACGCCGGGCAGCAGGATCACCTGGTTGCCGACCCGGTTCCGAACATCTGCCAGCTGAGCCGGGTAGGTGGCGCCCACCACCAGGCCAACCGACGCCGGGTAGGTGGCCTCCCAGGCGGCACAGCGGTCCGCCACTGTTTGGTAGAGCGATTCACCGCTGTCCAGGAATCGGTCCTGCAGGTCACCGCTGCCGGAGTTGCTGGTCTTGCAAATGACCACCACACCCTTGTCCGCATACTCAAAGAAAGGGGTCAGGGTGTCTTCACCGAGATAGGGGTTGACGGTGCAGGCGTCGACATCCAGCACTTCGAACCATGACTTCGCATAGGCCCTGGCCGTATCGCCAACATCGCCGACCTTGCAATCGAGCAGGACAGGAATGTCGTCCGGAATTGCGGCGCAGACATCGGCCAGGATCTGCAGACCATCCAGCCCCAGGGCGGTGTAGAAGGCGAGATTTGGTTTGTAGCAGGCGGCAAATGGAGCGGTCGCGGCCACCAGCTCGGTGAGGAACGTGGTGACGCCTGCCCGATCGGGCGCGATGTGCCCAGGGAGTCGCCCGGGTTGTGGATCGAGTCCCACGCAGACGAGTGAATCGGCGTCGACCATGCGGCGATCGAGTCGTTCCTGGAAGGTGGTTGCGTTGTTCATTGTAGGGTTGCTCCGGTGGTGACGTGACCTGCACTCCGGACACTCAGTATACATGAACCCTTTCGTGCTGAGATCTGATTCTGCCGCGCAGGAGTTCAGATTTGTCGGGGCGAACAGGGTCGCATCGGCGGATGTGAGTCGCAGGACCGGAAAATCGTGATCGGAGCGAATGATCTGTTGACCCGACTCTCGTGCACATCGTTCTCCGGACCTGTTCTGCGCAACCGCCATGTCCTTGGTCTTGCCGAACGTTTCGTCGTCTGTGAAGGGGGCTTGACGTAGAATGGATGGGCGCAGCGCCTCCCAGACCTTACTGTGACAACCTGGAACAGGTTTTCGCCGACTCTTCAGGATGGTAGACTGCAGGCGCATCGTGACAAGTGTGTACGTTCATCGCGTACATCGGCGGGATGCATATGGATGTCAGCACCGGGCACGGCTGACGCTCGTTGGTGGATCTCTGGTGGAGAGTAGTGTGGTAGCAGTCAGGCAGGACATAACCGGGGCCAACGACGAAGGGTTGTGGACGGGCGCCGTCCCATCCCTCGCCGACGTGTTTGCCGCCAGGGCGGTCATTCGCCGGTATTTGAAGCCGACCCCGCTCTTGCGCGTCCCCGCACTCTCCGAAAAGCTCGGCTTCGAGTTGCTGGTGAAGGCCGAGTCGTTGAACCCCACTGGCGCGTTCAAGGTACGAGGCGGCCTGTACTACATGAGCCTCCTGTCGCCCGAGCAACTGGCCCGTGGGGTTGTTGGGGCATCAACCGGGAATCACGGCCAGTCGGTTGCCTATGCTGCTCGGGAGTTCGGTACGACAGCGACGATCTTCGTGCCCCATGGAGCGAATCCCCTGAAAGTGGCTGCGATGGAGCGGCTGGGTGCGAATGTCGTGCAGCATGGTGTTGACTTTGATGAGTGCCTCGTCGCCTGCCAGGACTTTGCGACCGAATCCGGGCGCGTATTCATTCACTCGGCCAACGAGCCAGCGCTGATTGCCGGGGTCGGTACCCACACTCTTGAGATTCTCGACGAAGCTCCGAACGTGGACGCGGTATTCGTCGCGACGGGTGGGGGCAGCGGACTGTGTGGAGCCTGCATCGCCGGAAAGGGCATCAAGCCGGAACTTCAGGTGATTGGCGTTCAGGCGGAGGGTGCGCCGGTGATCCGGGAGTCATTCCGCGATCGGCGCCTCTATCGATACGACGCGATGTCGACGTTCGCGGAAGGCATTGCCACCCGGGAGGCCTTTTCCCTGCCAGCCCGAATTCTGTGGGAGATGGTCGATGACATTGAACTGGTGTCGGATGCGGAGCTTCGCCAGTCGATGCTGACGCTGCTGGAGAACACCCGGTTGTTGGCGGAAGGTGCTGGTGCGGCCGGTCTCGCTGGTGCGTACAAGCGCCGCGCCGAATTGGCCGGAAAAACGGTTGCAGTCATTGTTTCCGGTGGAAACGTGACGCTGGATGGCCTCGCAGAGGCAATGAATGAGGAGCGTGCGTGGTGAGTGGATGGATGGAGAAACTCGCCGGCAAGGGACGGCGTGGCGGCAGCGCGGTGCTGGTGCAGATTTCCCGCGAAGTCGTTGGGCGCCGGCGATCCATTGCCGGAGCTGTCAGCGAAGTGCGGCATCCTGCTGTGCTCGATGCGTTGTCCGATGATGACTTCCGGGCCCTCGACCAGATCATCGATGAGCGCATCGAGTCTGATCGGGAGTTTGCGACCGTCCTGGCGCGGTTGACGCATGCCTCGGCCCACGCCAAGGGATTTGACCGGCAAACAGTGGATGCCGCCCTGCGGTTGGATGAGTTGCTGCCGGCCGATGACCCGGGACGTGAGCGGGAGAAGCTCCTGCGCGATGCCTACCGGGCTGCCCAGCGGGCCGGATACGTCCATGGCGGACGCAAGGCCTTGTCGCGATTGGGCCAGCGTGCGTTCGAGGCCGGAGACACCGAGCGAGCCCGGGTGCTGTTGCAACAGCAGATCGACCTTGGACCCGAACAGTCGGACACCGATGACGAAGTCGATGCCGCGATTCTGCTCGGCGACCTCCTGCGGCGCGATGGGGATGTCCAGGGCGCGGTCGACCTCTTCGAGCGGGCTGGTCGGTCAGCCGATCGCCTCGACTATCCGCAGGGACTCGCCGAAGCCGCTGTGCGCGACCTCGAGATCCGGCGTCCCACGGTCGATCCGCAAACGTTGGCTACGCTGCAGGCCCGGGCGGCCAGTGCAGCCAATCGCTCGGGTGACGCAGCCCTGGAGGGTCGCCTGGTGGCAGCCTATGCAACGTCGCTGGCGCAATTGGGCAGGCTGGAAGATGCCGCTACCCAGTTCGAGCGCGGCCTGGAGCTTTCGCGGCAGACCGGTGACCTCCAACTGGAGAATGCCTGCCTCGAATCCCTGGCCCGGGTCGAGCGTGAGCTTGGGCGCGTGCAGGAAATGGCCGACCGTGAGGCGGAGAAGATCCGGGTGCACGAGCGGCAGGGAAATCATCCGGGTGCCGCGCAGGAAGCCCTGCAACATGGTTCCACGCTTCTGTCGCTCGGACGGTTCGACCAGGCGCGCGATGCCTACACCCATGCCATTGAGCTGGCCCGGTCGGCCGAGGACGAGGATCTCGAGCAGCGGTCCTATGGTGGCCTGGGTGTCACCTACTCGATGCTCAATCAGCCGGTGGAATCGCTCAACTACCTGATGCTGGCGCTCGACATGGCTCGAGAAGCCGGAGATGCCACGCACGAAGCGCAGTGGCTGGCCAGCATTGGCGAATCGCTCTGGAAGTTCGACCAGCCGGAGGATGCGATCAAGGCCATTCACCAGGCCATCACCGCGGCTCGGGCGGCGGATGATCTCGACCTGCAGGCTGGCATGCTCGGCTTGCTCGGAACGATTCACGAGTCCGAAGGGCAGTCCGGCCAGGCTCGCCAATACCTGACCCACGCCTTGACGCTCTACCGCGAACTCGACCGCCCGGAAGAGGAGATCCAGACGCTCTCCGCGCTCGGAGCCCTGGCGATGGACGACGATCTGCCCGCTGAAGCGATTCGTCACTACGACGAAGCGCTGCAGCTGGCCGCCGAAACCGACCAGCGCGTGGCGGCAGTCCGCATCTATGGTCGCCTGGCCCGCCTCTCACAGCGGCAGGGCGACGAGGATGCTGCCATCGAGGCGCTCGAGCAGGCGGTCAACCTGGCGGAGACCATCCCCAACCAGCGTGCG
Source organism: uncultured Sphaerobacteraceae bacterium (assembly GCA_964574825.1). GTDB lineage: Bacteria > Chloroflexota > Chloroflexia > Thermomicrobiales > UBA6265 > JACCYX01. The sequence continues at coordinate 4,906 of CAZNQC010000145.1, forward strand.
CTCTTCGGCCAGGCACTTCAGCATCTCGCGGTGGCCCAGGACATGGCCGGCATGCCGGTTGCCATGGATACCTACGAAGAAGCCCTCGCGGTGGTGCGGGAGGTTGGCGACTCGTATGGTGAGTCGATGCTGCTGATCAATGTCGGCGCTCGTCTGATGACGCTTGGCAAGCGGGAGGATGCCACCGTTATCCTGAACCATGCCATCGAGATTGCGGGAGGACTTGGTCCAGTCGGCAACGATCTGCACCGGCGCGCCGAGTCGATCCTGGCAGCGGGAGGGCCGGCGCCACGCCGGTCCTTCTCGTCCTCCGCCCGACGGCCGGCAAACAATCCGGAACCCACCGTCGCCCAGAGCAATCGATCCGAGCCGCAGGCTCCGACCGGGCGCGACATCCGGGTGCCTTCGGCGTCGACCATCGCAGCGTCTGGCGGTGCAAACCGGTCCGGAACCACCCGGTTCAATCAGTAGGCCCGCACGGGCGTCCGTTCACGATTGGCGACAGACGGCTATACTCACGCGACAGGGTGCTCGCCTTTTCGTGGCACCATGATCGCGGTTTTGCGCTGTCTCCAGTGTTTCCGGATGCCATGGAGATGGTCGCCGCAGTAGACCCGGAATGCCGGGTGGTAGACGTGCCGGAAACCATGGTGATTCTTCTGACTTCATCGAACCACCCCTCGCGAGAAGGGTTTCGCCAGCCGTGACTCTTTCCGAAGCCACCGCGGTTGGCTTTGCTGTTGCCGGAAGCGCTCCGGCCGATGCTCGCCAGTGGATCACCGTTGACCTGGCGGGCTTTCCCGGCAGCGAGCGGCGTGGCTACGTGGTCGCCACCGAGCCGATGGTGCGGTCCTGGCACGGTATTGACCTGGCCAGCCAGGCGCGAGAAATCATCCTGACCGAGCTGCGGCGCCTGCGGCACCTGCCGCCGGAAGAAGCGCTGGGACGCTCGCTGGCGGCCGCCAACGGGATTGTGGTCAGCCGGAACCACGAAGCGGCCATGAATGGGCTGGTGGACGATGTCTCCCATGTGGGCGTCTCCGCAATTGTGTTCGAGGACAACCTCGCCACCATCGCCTATGTACCGCCCGGGCAAATCATGCTGGTTGAGGACGGCCTGGTCTATTCCGTTCCCGAATTTCGGTCCTGGTTTCCTGATTACTTCGAATCCGAGGCCATCCACGCCCAGCCCGAGCCGTTGGGCTTTGCCAGTTGGACTGCACCGCTGATGGCCCAGACGGAAGTCCGGGCGGGTGACACGATCATCCTCTGCACGGCCGGGCTGGGCCGCTGGTTTGTGGAGGATGCGGTCGAATCGGGCATGACCGAGCGGGATCTTGCCTGGATGCATCACCGGGACCCGGACAAGGTGCTGAATGCGTTCAAGGACGCCGTGATCGCTGCAGAGATGCCGTCGGCGGCGGCTACCGTCGTGAGCTTTCCCCCGCTTCCTTCAGTCGCCGAAATCCGAACCATGTCCGATGTACGCCTCCGCGCGCGCGACACCATGCGGCATGCTCGCGCCACGGTGCGGCAACTGTTGCCAGCGCGGGGACCGGAGGCTGTCGAGGTCGTTGCGGTGGAAGAGGCATCGACAACTGACGACGTGCCCGATCCAGTTGCGCAGGTACCCCAGGTCTCCGAGCGTGGCGTGACGACCGCCGAATCTCCGGGGCCTGACTTCCAGGAGCGAGTTCAGCGCCTGTTCGAACCCAGACCCAGCGCGAACGAACGATGGAAGCCACGATCGGAAGTCGCCGAGTTTGGGATACCGGGCGCTCATGGAGTCAATGTCTACCGGAGTCAGAGCGCCTACATGGGCGACGAAGGCTGGCGACGGCGGCTTCCCCGGTTGCCGGTCATCGGCTCCGGATGGATCTGGCCGTTCCTGGCCCTGGTGGCGGTAGGGCTGATCCTCGGTGCGCTCTGGATGCGGGCCGAACTGTTCGGAACCAATCTCGATCCCGAGGATGCGCTATCCAGCATCGACGAACAAATTCTGGTGGCCAGGGAGGCCAATGCCACGACCGATGTCCTCGCTGCGCTGAATGAGGCCCAGACCGAGATCGACCTTGCCGAACGGTCCGGAGTCGAACCTGAATTACTTGATCCACGCCAGCTGGCCGTGACGGAAATGCTCGATGCCGAGACCAATGTCATCCGCATGAGCGACGTGCAGCGACTTGGTTCCTTGCCGGAGGAATTTGCCGATGCCACCATCCAGGGAGTCGATACTCCGGCTGGTGTGTTCTTCGTGGCCGGCAGCCTCTACCAGTACCGGCCCAATGAAACGGGCAGCACGCCCGAACTGGTCAAGATCCTCGCGCAAGGTGACACCGTTGGGGGTTCCACCGTGGGTGCCTTGTGGGGCGTCGCGTTCGACATCCAGGGGCTGTACGCCACGGATGGTGAGACGGTCTTCATGCTGCCCGTCGAGTCGCAGGAGTGGCGGGCGGTCAAGCTGGGGCGGATCAACAATCAACCCTGGGAACCTGGACCGCTGGCCGCCTTCGATGGGTCCATCTATCTGCTGCAGGCGGAGTATCGCCAGATCTACCGCTTCTCCATTGCCACCAGTACCGGCACGGCCCAACCGGTCGATTGGCTGCTGACCGGAGCGCGGGATCGGGCCGATGATGCGACCGATATCGCCATCGACGGCAACATCTACATGCTGATCGACGATGGAACCATGCAGTTGTTGCGGCTCGGAGACCTTCAAAGTGACGTCAAGCCAGACTACGTGGGCGATGACCGGGCCATCTCGCTGGTGGGGCGTGGCGGAACCGGCTATCTCTATGAGGCCGTGCTGGCCGAGGATACGGAGGACTCGCGGATCCTGGCGTTCGACATCACCGGGGAACATGCTGTGCAGCTCAAACTGCCGATCGGGTTTTCCACTGGTGATGTGGATGTCGCCGACCCGTTTGACGGTGTGCACGACATCATCGTCGAGGAATCGACTGGCACGATCTACATCATCAATCGGGATGGCATCTGGACCGCCCGCTATTCCCTGCCGGAGTTGCCGGCGGAATCGCAGCCCCAGACCGACGAGGAACCGACCGAGGAATCTGACACCGAGCCAGCCGCGACCCCGAGCCCTGAGGACGATGCGCTGGGCTAGCCTGGGCATGTTCCCTCCCGCACGATGACACGCGAGCCGGGTCGGGGGCAGGCACCAGAAACCCCCGGAGCAATGGCTCCGGGGGTTTCTGGCAAGAAGGCTATGGCGCTCTCTCAGGAGAAGAAGGCGGCGTTCCGTGCCTTGAAGGCCGCGAATTGCTCGGGCAGGTCGTCTTCAAAGAAGATCGCTTCCACCGGGCAGACCTCGGCGCAAACGCCGCAGTCGATGCACTCGCTGGGATTGATGAAGTACTGCTCCTCATCGTCGGTCGAGTGAATGCAGTCGACCGGGCAGACTTCGACACAGGACGCGTCCTTCGTGCCAATGCAGGGCTGGGCGATGACGTATGCCATGCGCGTTACTCCTTCCCCGGGACTATTCCGGGGTACCTCCGAGGGTGAATGTGCACTTGGCCCGCTGGATTGCTTACGGCGCCCATCGATGAAGGACTCGCAGGCAGATTGAGTATACCAATGCCTGTTGCCAGAGAAAACGAAGTTTCATTGTCGGAATTGCTTGTGAAAGTTTCACAACGCCGCAGGGGATTTCTCCCTGTCAGGCAGCGGCTGGCGATGTCACACTGAGATCGGCACATGAAGCGAGCCGATGCACGATTCAATGGAGCGAGGAAACCCCTGCATGAGTGATGGACGGATCAGTGACATCCTTGGCATGACTGAGGGCGAATTGTATGGGTATCTGAACGATCTGCTGCATGAAGAAGCAGCCGAGGCCGCCGAGAGTTCGGGCAAGTCGATCGAGGAAGAGCTCGACACTGCTGGATTTGCCGCGGCCGAGGCTGCCTCGACCTACGCAATCAAGTTGATCCTGGCCAACAATGCCTTTCTCACCCGGCAGCTGCTGGACGCCGGACTGCTCTCGATGGAAGAGAACGAGCGGGACGCGACCTGATCGTCCATCAGTCCGACAACTGTCAACGCCCCCACCTGCGAACATGCAGGTGGGGGCGTCGTCGGTTCATCCAGGCTGATCGCTAGCGAATTTTCAACATCTTCCACGGGTCGGGCATGGCCTCGACCGGAATCTCGATCAGCGTTGGCTCGTTCGCCTTGATCGCTTCATTGAGGTGCGTTTCAAGTTCGCTCGGAGTGGTCGCCTTGCGCCCCGTGACGCCAAACGCCTCGGCAAGCTTGCCATAATCAGGATTGCGCAGGTCGGAGGCGATGGTGCGGCCGTCGAATTCGACATTCTGGATCCGGCGGACGTTGCCATAGGCCGAGTCGTTGAAGACGAGCGTGATGCTGGCAATGCCATGCTGCGCCTGGGTGGCCAGCTCGTTGAGCGCAAAGCCGAAGCCCCCGTCTCCGTTGATGGAGAGGACAACCCGGTCAGGAGCGCCAATCTTGGCGCCCAGCGAGGTTGGGAAACCCCACCCCAGCGTTCCCTGATACCCCGGCGTGAAGTAGGTGCGGGGTTCATAGACCGGGAAGCCAACCGAGGAGAAGTAGGCAATCTGGGTCATCTCGCCGATGTAGATGCCATCGTCGGGCAGGGCGTTGCGAATCGCCTTGGTGTACCCGGCCTGCGGTTGCACCTCCCAGATGCGCTCCATGGTGCTAGCCTGCAGTTCGGCGAGATCCTTTTCGCGAGAGGTGCGGCTGATGTTGTGAGCCGCGATGCGATCGACCAGGGCGGCGAGACCAGCCTTCGCATCGGCTTCGATGCCGAGCGAGATCGGCGAGTTGCGGCCCAGTTCTGCCGGATCGATGTCCAGCTGGATAACGGTGCGGTCACCTTTCGGACCCCACGGCTGAGTCGCCGCTTCGAGGAAACGGGTGCCTACGACGAAGATGACGTCGGCCTGGGCGATCTCTTCGCGCACCGAAAGCGTGTTGA
>CAZNQC010000146.1:0-2280 GCA_964574825.1 uncultured Sphaerobacteraceae bacterium
ACGCCATGGTCTGCATCTCCAACTGCGACAAGATCACGCCGGGCATGCTCAACGCGGCCATGCGCCTGAACATCCCGGTGGTCTTCGTCTCCGGCGGCCCAATGGAAGCAGGCAAGGTCGTTCTCAATGGCAAAACCCAGGCCGTCGACCTGATCGACGCGATGGTCGCAGCGGCCGACGAGAGCGTTTCCGATGCCGCGCTCAATGCCATCGAACGTTCGGCCTGTCCCACCTGTGGCTCGTGTTCCGGCATGTTCACCGCCAACTCGATGAACTGCCTCACCGAGGCGCTCGGCCTCTCGCTGCCGGGCAACGGTTCTACCCTCGCCACCCATGCCGACCGCAAGCGCCTCTTCCTGGAGGCCGGACGGGTCATCGTCGACATCGCCCGCCGCTACTACGAGCAGGACGACGAGTCGGTCCTGCCCCGCAACATCGCCAACAAGCAGGCCTTCGAAAACGCCATGTCGCTCGACATTGCCATGGGCGGCTCGACCAACACGGTTCTCCACATCCTCGCCGCCGCCCACGAAGGTGAGATCGACTTCACCCTCGATGATATCGACGCCCTCTCCCGCCGCGTGCCCTGTCTCTCCAAGGTCGCCCCCGCCAAGATGGACGTTCATATGGAAGACGTTCACCGCGCCGGTGGCATCATGGCCATCCTCGCGCAGCTCGACGAGGTCGGCCTGATCCATCGCGACAGTCCAACCGTCCACATGGCCACCATCGGCGCCGCCATCGACGAGTGGGCGATCGACCGCACCGCCAGCGAGGCCGTCCGCGAGTTCTACCGCGCCGCGCCGGGCGGTGTTCCCACGCAGGTTGCCTTCAGCCAGGATGCTCGCTGGACGGAACTCGACCTTGACCGCGAGAAAGGCGTCATCCGCTCCGCCGAGCATCCGTTCTCGAAGGATGGCGGCCTTGCCGTGCTCACCGGCAACATCGCCCTCGACGGCTGCATCGTGAAAACCGCCGGTGTCGACGAGTCGATTCTCAAGTTCACCGGACCCGCCGTCGTTTTCGAAAGCCAGGACGCCGCCGTGAAGGGCATTCTCGGCCGCGAGGTCAACGCTGGCGATGTCGTGGTCATCCGCTACGAGGGACCCAAGGGTGGCCCCGGCATGCAGGAGATGCTCTACCCGACCAGCTACCTCAAGTCGCGCGGTCTCGGCAAAGCCTGCGCGCTCATCACCGATGGCCGCTTCTCGGGCGGCACCTCGGGGCTCTCCATCGGGCATGCATCACCGGAGGCGGCCCAGGGCGGCGCGATTGGTCTCGTCCGCACTGGCGATACCATCGAAATCGACATTCCCAATCGCTCCATCCATCTCGCTGTCTCCGCAGACGAACTGGCCGCTCGCCGGGCAGAACAGGACGCTCTCGGCTGGAAACCGGCTGCCCCGCGCGAACGCAACGTCACGCCGGCTCTCCGCGCCTATGCCGCGTTCGCCGCCTCGGCCGACAAGGGTGCCGTGCGGGTGCTTCCCGACTAGCACCAGGATCTGGCTGGACCGGCCATAGCGAATAGAGGATTGCATCCATGGCAGTAGCCCGCGCCGATGAGCGCACCACAGTTCGGTTTCTTCTGGGCGATGACATCTTTGTAACGGAGGCGCGTCGTGGAGATATCGTGCACCACGCCTTCGCTCACGCGCTCCCGGAAGCAGTCACCACCGGATGCCGCTTGACCTTTGCCTCCCCGGCAGGCGACGAGATCTTCGCCGACAACTTCATCGGTCAACTCGCCGATCACTACGGGACCACCGATATCGTCACCCGCTCCGAGCCGATCGCTGGCACGGCCGGTGAGTGGAAGAACATCGGCTTCGATCACCTGGCCATCGCCGTGGCCGACCGATCCGACGCTCGAGACTTCTTCATCAACGTGGTTGGCATGCAGGAAATGCGGCACGATCCGCACATCACCGTGCTCGCCACCGGCCCGACCGCCCTCTTCCTCTTCGATGCCGGTTCGACCGAGCCGCTGGCCCCGGACCGGCCGTCGGCGTGGCACCACATTGGCTTCGTGGTCGACAACCTCGAACATGCCTCCGCTCACTTGCAAGCCAACCAGCACCGCCTGAACAGCGATTTCGCCCTGCTGGAGCGCGACGAGCGCTGGAGCCTCTACGTCCACTACCGCAACGGCGACGTGAACTTCATGATCCAGTTCTCGGAGATCAAGCCCGCGAGCCGTGGCTTCACCGATCCGGATCGCGCCGGATACACCTCGTACTTGTACGATTACTGCAGCCGCCCCTATGGCGTGCAGTTCCC
>CAZNQC010000146.1:2380-6358 GCA_964574825.1 uncultured Sphaerobacteraceae bacterium
AGGACGTTCAAATTGACCGTGACCACTTCAATGACTGGCCGTCAGCGATTTCTCGCCACCGCCAATCTCCAACCAACCGATGTCACCCCGGTCTGGTTCATGCGCCAGGCCGGACGCTGCCTGCCGGAATACCGGGCCCTCCGCCAGAAGCATCCCTTCCTCGAAGTCGCCCGCACCCCCGAACTGGCCGTCGAGGCCACGCTCATGCCGGTCGACCGGCTCGGCGTCGATGGTGCGGTCCTCTTCGCCGATATCATGCTCCCGCTCGACGGCATGGGGGTCGATTTCGCCATCAAACCCGGTGTCGGCCCGGTCATCGACCAGCCGATCCGCACCATGGCCGACATCGAGCGCCTGCGGGTGGTCGATCCCGAGGAGGGCACGCCCTACGTCCTGGAGGCGGTTCGCCAGTTGCGGGCCGCGCTCGGTGACCGGGCCGCCGCCCTCGGCTTTGCCGGTGCTCCCTTCACCCTGGCCTGCTACCTGATCGACGGCAAGCCAACCAAGGAATATCCCCGCACCAAGGCCATGATGTACGGCGAGCCGGACCTCTGGCACGCCCTCATGTCGAAGCTCACCGAAATCACCGCCCGCTACCTCGAAGGTCAGGTCGCGGCTGGAGCCGATGTCGTCCAGCTCTTCGATTCCTGGCTGGGCCTGGTCGATGCCGAGTCGTATGCGTCGTCGGTCGCTCCCTACACCGCCGCCATCTTCGAGCGGCTGCGCGGCAAGGTGCCGACCATTCACTTCAGTACGGGCACCAACCACCTGCTCGCCGAAATCGCAAAAACCAATCCATCCATGGTCTCGATCGATTGGCGGGTGCCGCTCGACCAGGCCTGGGACATAATCGGAGCCGAGCATGGCATTCAGGGCAATCTCGATCCCTCCCGCCTGCTTGCGCCCTGGGCGGATGTCGCCCCGGCGGCCACCGCCATTCTCGACCGGGCTGCCGGTCGTCCAGGCCACGTCTTCAATCTCGGGCATGGGCTCTTGCCGGAAACCGATCCCGACCAGCTCGCCCGTCTCGTCGAACTCGTCCACGGTTACCATTCCGCCGGAGAAGCCGGTGGCGACTAGCGGGTTGGAGGTTGTGCCGGCAGGTATGTGTCGTTCTAGGGGAGGGGCGGCCCTGCCGCGGTGAGGCACGGACTACCGCATTCACTCAGCAAGCGGCTGTTGTCCGCCCGGCCTATTGGCTTTGACGCGTCCCAAGGCAGCGCGCCATGGTTGCCCCTCGTCACGTTCCGCCCGAGTCAGTAGGGAAATCCTAGCCAGCCGCCTTTTGCATTCCCCGCCCGGTGCCATCGGCTGGCGTATGGTTTTCCCCTTGGACTATTGCCGGCAGCAGCGTTTTCGTGCACGGCTTTGTACATCGGTAAGGTCGACTTCATGCCGTCGGATGTCACCGCCAATCGGGTCCTGATCGTCGATGACGAACCAACCATCCGTGAGATGGTCGGCATCAACCTGCGACGCGAAGGGCTGGAGGTCATTGCCGCCGCCAACGGCGAGGAAGCGCTGTCTGCGATCGCCAGGTCGCAACCGGATGTCATGGTTCTCGACATCATGATGCCCGGCATGGATGGCTTCGAAGTTTGTCGCCGCGTTCGGGATGTCTCGACCATCCCGATTCTCCTGCTCTCTGCTCGTGGCGAGGAGGTCGATCGCGTGGTTGGCCTCGAAATGGGTGCCGATGACTTTCTGACCAAGCCGTTTGCCATGCGCGAATTGGTCGCCCGGGTCCGCGCCATGCTTCGTCGCGTCCGGATGACATCCCAGGCAGCCCCGCCTCCTGCCGCCCCGGAACATGAGCACGGTGGAGAGGCTGTTCACGCCGGCGATCTCCGGCTCGACGTTCCCCGGCGCCGGGCGGTGGTCGGCAACGCGGAAATCGCCCTCAAGCCGAAGGAATTTGATCTTCTGTTGTACTTTGCCCGCCACCCAGGCATTGTGCTTACCCGTGACGCTCTTATCCGCGAGGTGTGGGGCTATGCCTATCCGGTCGACACCCGGACGGTGGACGTGCATGTGCGATGGTTGCGCCAGAAGATCGAGACGGATCCTTCCGTCCCTCGCCGCATCGAAACCGTCCGCGGGGTCGGGTATCGGTTCGTGAGCCACGATGACTGACCAGCCTGCTTCACCATCCACAGACGATAACGGTCGCCGCCGCCAGCCATCCCGCCTCGCGGCCGAGTGGACCCCCGAATTCGGGGATGTCCCCATCAAGGCGTCATCGATTCGCTGGCGCCTGGCCCTTCCATTCATTGCCGTCTTTTTCGTCATCCTGTTGCTGGTCACCCTGGTTATCGGGTTCGAAACGCGCAGTCGATACGTGAATCAATTGTCGGACGACCTCGCCGAACAGGCCCGTGCCATGGCCGTCGGTGCCGGTGCGTACCTGGCCGATGACGGCGAGGTCGTCAACGTGCAGGCGACCCTCGATCAACTCAGCCCGCTCAGCCCCACTCGCTACACCATCATTGCGTCGGATGGCACCGTGCTGGCCGATTCGGACAGCGACCCCACGGCCATGGGGAACCACGCCCAGCGCCCCGAAGTCATCGCCGCCCGTGAAGGGGGTGTCGGCAAAGAGGTGCGCTACAGCACCACCACCAACCAGGAATACATGTATGTGGCCGTGGCCATCCCCCAGGTGGAAGGGGCCGTCGCTCGTGCCGCCTTACCCATGGATTCGGTTTCCTCGACCCTCCAGAACGTCTGGGCCACCGTCGCCATCGCCGGACTGGTTGCCTTCGTCCTCGTCATGGCCATTGCCTGGTGGCTGGCCGGTCGTGTGGTTCGCCCACTCGAGGATCTGCGCCAGCACGCCCACACCCTGGCCGCCGGTGACCTGTCTGCCCGGATGGCGCCTCCGGATATCCGGGAGATCGCCGAGGTCAGCTACGCGTTCAACCGCATGACGGAGGAACTGGAGCAGTCCCAGGCCGCCATCAGCGAAGCTCGCCTGCGTCTGGAGGCGGTCCTCTCCGAGCTGGCGGACGGTGTGGTGATCACGGACGATGTTGGCCAGGTGCTCAAGATGAACCCGGCTGCCGAACTCATGCTGGGAACCACCGAAGCCCCCTCCATTGGCAAGCCGTTCGTCCAGGTCTGTCGCGATCATGAACTGGCCGCCATTCTCAAGGTCGCCTTGAGCGGGGAAGACCAATCGGAAGGCGCGGTCGAACATGGCCTCAACCGGCGCACCCTGCTGACCACCGCCCAGATCGTGCAGGACGGCCAGGATCGCCTCGGGTTGGTGGTATTGCGCGACATCTCCGAATTGCGCCGGCTCGAAACGGTTCGTCGTGATTTCGTTGCCAACGTCTCTCACGAACTGCGCACACCGCTGACGTCGATTCGAGCCATGGTCGAGACCCTGGAAGCCGGGGTGATCGACGACCAGGAAACCACGATGAACTTCCTGGGCCGCATCGTGGTCGAAACCGACCGGCTCACCGCCCTCGTCGAGGATCTGCTCGACCTGGCCCGGCTCGAAGCTGGCCGCTCAAGCCTCAGCTACGAACGGGTCGACGTCTCGGACCTGATTCACGACACGGCCGACCGTCTCCAGACCCAGGTTGAACGGGCAGATCTTGCGCTGGACTTCCAGATCGGCAGCATTCCGAAACCAGTCCGGATGGATCGCCAGCGCATGGAACAGGTGCTGGTCAACCTCGTCCACAACGCCATCAAATTCACCCCTCCCGGGGGCACCATTACCCTCCGCGCCTATCAGTCCGACGAGCAAACCACGATTGAGGTCGAGGACACCGGGGTCGGCATCTCCCCCGAGAACCAGATCCGGCTCTTCGAACGGTTCTACAAGTCCGATGCGTCGCGCAATTCCGCCGGCACCGGCCTTGGTCTCGCCATCGTCAAGCACATCGTCCAGTCACACGGCGGCTCGGTCTCGGTTACCAGCGTCGTCGACGAAGGCTCCACCTTCCGCGTCGTGCTCCCCAACCGCAA
>CAZNQC010000146.1:6458-9825 GCA_964574825.1 uncultured Sphaerobacteraceae bacterium
TCAGCAATTGCTTCATTTGGCACGGAAAAAGAGTGACGAGCAAGTGTTTCGGAGGGGTCGACTCAATGTCGACCCGGGTATCAATGACCAACCTGCCCGCCCGGTATCATTGCCTCAGTGACCGCTACCGGCCCGCCGTCGTCGCCGAGACCACAGTCTGCGCCTTGCGCTGGAGCGTCTCCGGCGCCCGGAATGCAAACAGGAGTGCGCTGGCCACCAGCAGCCCGCAGGTCACCCATAATGCGGCATCCGGTGACCCCACATCCGCCACGATTCCCAGCACCAGCGGCCCCACCACGTATCCAGCATCGGCCAACGCCCGGTATAGCCCCATCGTCGGCGCCATCATGTCGGGCGGGGCCACATCCGCCGCATAGGCGGCCGGTGCTGCACCGCTCACACCACTGGCCGCGCTCCAGATCAATGAGCACACCATGAACGACGCGAAGGTCGTCGCGATGCCGTACCCCAGAATCGCGACGCCGGTCAGCAAGGTGGCCGGCACGATCACCGACTTCCGCCCAAACCGGTCGACGAGCGCACCGGACGGATAGACCAGCAACAGCCCCATGATGCTGATCATCCCCAATCCGACCCCGATCTGGTCGGGACTGAGATGCATCTCCTTCTCGGCTATCAGCGGCATCACGCTGAACAGGCCACCGGTCCGGGCAAAGAACGCCGCAAAACTTACCAGGCAGATCAGGGCGAACCCCGGTCGCCGCCCGATCACCCGCAACTGCTCGGCGAAACCCATCGCTGCCACCTTGGCGGCATCTGCTCCCGCCACCCGCAACCCCCGTGTTTCGGGCACGAACATCAGGGCCAGCACGGTCACGATCGCGGCCAGGGCAGCATTGGCCCAGAATGGGCTGGCCAAACCGTAGCGTTCGGCCAGCCATCCTCCAGGAAACGCTCCGGCTCCGACGCTGAACAGGAACACGCCCTGGTAGATGGACATCACCCGCCCGCGGTTGCTCGGAGAAGCGATGTCGGCCAGCACGATTTGCCCCGCGGTCATCACGCAGGCAGCCCCCGCACCCGCCACGAATCGGGCAATCAGGAACACCTCGTAGGAGGGAGCGAGCGCACACCCCACCGTGCCGATGCAGGTCAGCGCTCCACCGATCGCCAGGGTCGGTTTCCTCCCCAGCAGGTCGCTCAATCGCCCGGCAGGCAGGCTGACCAGGAACCGCGCCAATCCATAGATCGCCACCGTCAGGCCAATCGCCGTCTGGGTCACACCGAAATCTTCGGCGTACAGCGCGATCACCGGCACGATAGCGCCAAAACCCAGCTGGTTGGCGCTGATCAGCACGCACATCCAGATGAGCACCTTCGTGCCCTGTCGAGAGAGGCCGATCGAGTCAAGTCGTTGCATGCACGTTCCCGGTGCCCGGAGCTCCAGTGTCCGGGTCGTGACACAGCTTCGCATCGATTCGGGGAATCGCCAACGCGCCGGGTATGGGTTCGGAGGTGAGGGCGCGAAGATCGATATGCGCTCCCCGCCATCCAGCTAGGGGGCGACCTGCCGAGCCTGAGCAGGCATGTTCGCGGGATGAGTGGGCTCGGCTGTGTCGACCCATCCCCCATATCTGAACCGTCACCGCGCCGCGTATCATTCCCTGCAGGAACGCGGGCTGTCCCGCCGTCGTGAAGAGGTGTGGTTTGTCGTCAAGTGGAAACATCGGTGCGCAGCCGCCCCGGCTGCTGGGTGACCGGTATGAAGTGATCGAAGTCATCGGCACTGGTGCCTCGGCGGTGACCTGGCGCGGCTACGATCGCCGCCTGGAGCGACCGGTCGCCATCAAGATCCTGCGGCGCGGCGGTCATCAGGATGACCCCGCCTGGCTGCAACGCTTCGAACGCGAGGCGCGGCTGGCGGCGTCCGTCACCGACCCCCACGTCGTCCAGGTCTACGATGTCGGCCAGGAAGACGGCTGGCCCTACTTGGTCATGCAGTACATCGAAGGCCAGGACCTCAAGGCGCTAATCTCCGAGCGTGGGCCGCTCTCCATCGATCGGGCCGAGTCGATCACCCTCCAGATCCTTGGCGGTCTCGAGTCCATTCATCAGACCGGCATTCTCCATCGCGATATCAAACCCCAGAACGTGCTGCTCGATCGCCAGGGCCGCGTGCGGGTCACCGATTTCGGCATTGCCCAGGGCGCCTTCGATTCGGATCTGACCAGCGATGGCATGACCATGGGCACCGCCTCGTACATGGCGCCGGAACAGGCGCGGGGCGTCACGTTGAGCGAAGCCACCGATGTCTATGCCGTCGGCGTCATCCTCTACGAAATGCTGACTGGCCAGCTCCCCTTCGATCGGCCCACACCGATGGCCACCATGCTCGCCCACATCGAGGATGAGCCAGTACCCCCATCCGTTGTCGCTCCGGATCAGGCCATTCCGCCACGGCTCGATGGCATCGTTCTCCAGGCCATGGCCAAGGATCCCCAGGAGCGGTTCCGAACGGCCACCGCCATGGTCCGGGCCCTGGAAGGGGTTGCGCGCGATCCTGGCGCGACGACCCGGTTGCCACCGGCCCCTCGCGACTCCACCCAGGTCGCCCCACGCCCGGTTCGGCAATCGGTCAATGTCCGGCCGCCCGCTTCGAATCGTCAGCCCCCGCCCCCGCCAGCGTCTCCTCCGGCATCTCGCTCGGGTGGTGGTCGCGGACCGCTCACCTTCCTGCTGGTGCTCATTCTGCTGGCCATGATCGGCGTCGTTGCCTATCTGGCCTGGCAAGTGCTGGATCTTGGTGGGAACGACGGACCGTCCGTTCTGCCCACCGCCACGGCCACCGCGACGACCGAACCAGCAGCGACCGAGGAGATCATCGCTCCTCCCACGCCTGAACCGACATCGGAGCCGGTACCGCCCACGGCCACATTGGAGCCCACGCCAGAGCCCCCGACCGCAACGTCCGAGATCCCGCCGATCGAGCCAGCTGAAACCCTGCCGCCCACCGACGAGCCGATCATCGAACCGTCGGATTGATTCCAATCGCTATCCACCTGCTGGCCACCCTCGTCACCCTGAACGACGGTTCCACTTCCCGAGTCGGGGAGGGGTTAGGGGTGAGGAAGAAGGGGCCATGCGCAAAGCGCGCGCGACGGAGTCGCGTGTTGGCGGCACGCGGGCATACCTCATCGCCTGCCTTTTGGGCTCTTCTTCGCGGTCACTGGAATGGTCGGTCTGAAGCAAATCTGCTGAACATGGCCACTCCCGCGGCCTTCCTGGGTGTACGTACGAGCAATCTCGCCGGAGGTGGCGAGATTTCGCCTCCTCGATGCGTACGATAGGTATGACCGTCCCAATCACTGCAGGCACCACCCGGGTACGGGCGGACCTGCCGCCGAAT
>CAZNQC010000147.1:0-3674 GCA_964574825.1 uncultured Sphaerobacteraceae bacterium
ACCGGGTGGCGCTCGTTGATGAAAAAGATCGACCGGTGGAGATGGATGCGGAGGTATTCGATGAGGGTGATGGCGCGGTCCATGGTGTGGTGGTCGAGCGGTTGGCCGGGGTCGTGCGGGTGCCAGAGTGCGTGGAGGACGAGCGCGAAGCGGGCAAGTTGGGAGGGATATTTGCGATAGAAGCCGCCGAGCACCCAGGCGGAGGGATAGGTGAGCTGGAGCTGGGCGTTGTGCCAGGTTTGCCAGAGGTTGTCGGCCGGGGGTGAGAGGGAAATGATTGCGTCCGGGGCCTGATGCAGGGTGCGGAGGGTGGCCAGGACAGGCTCGACCGGTGGAAGGGCGTGCGGCAAGTCGCGATTGACGGGAATGGCCCCGCCACCGGCGAGGACGGGGATGAAGCGGTCGAGTAGCCCATCGGGTTGGCGGTTGCGGAGGCGGTGGAGGAGGAGTGGCTGGATGCCGCCAATGATGGAGACGACCGGGTGCTGGATGGTGGGACGGCCGGTTTGGTGGAGGGGATCGCCGGTCCAGAGGGAGAGATAGCGCTGGCGGTCTTCGCCCCGATGCCCGTCGATGGCGCGGAGGAGGCCGACCAGTTCGTCGCGGTAGAGGATGAGGCCACGGGATGGTTCGAGGGTCAGTTGGAGGCGGTCCCAGGTGGCATGCGGGGTGATGAGCGGAACGGCCGGGGTGGAGGTTTCATTTTCTGCCCAGGCGATCTGGAGTTCGTCGTGGAGAAGGTCGAACGGGAGACGCGCCGCGCCGAGGGCGGGTGTTTTGCGGGTGCCGGTGAGGGCGACGAGGGCGACCCAGAGGGTGGGGTATTCGGTCCAGCCGATTTGCAGTTGGAGGGCGAGGCGATTGCCGATGACCCCACCGGTGGCGGCGAGGAAGGGGATGGCGACCATGGCGGGTGGGACGCTGGTGACGCGGGCCATGGTGGTGAGCCAGTCTTCGAGGTAGGGCGGCAGGAGGCCGGCAGGGAGGCCGGGGTCTTCGGGCATCGTGACGCTCGATTTTCCTGACCTGGGGCCGGGGGAGAGGAGACCGGCGAGGGAGGGGCTGGCGAGCGGGTTGGGCGTGATGGCCGGTGCGGGAGCTGGTTCCGGCGCAGGGTTGGCACGGGGCGGGTCAATGCGAGGTTGATCCGTACCGGTCTCGGGGCTGGTGATGGCGTGCTGGACGAGGCCAATGATGCGGTCGACGGCGTCGGTGAGGTTGGGTTGATCGGTCATGGTTGGGGCCTTTCGATGGGACGACGAGGTGGTGTTACCTATTCGTACGCATCGAAGGGCCGAAATCTCGCCACGATTTGGGAAATTGGTCGTACGTACACGTTTGAGTAAGGAGAAACGAGTAAAGAGTAAAGAGGATGGGGACTGATGATAGTGGGCAGGTGACTCGATGACACGGGGGGCGAGCAAGAAGGGGTGCCCACCACTTCTTGCTCGTGGGCTCGTCAGCGGCGGCGCAGAGTAAGCGCAGCGCCAGCCAGGGTGAACGCAACGACCGCCAGTGCGACTGAACCGGTAGTGCTGGAGCCGGATGCGGCCGCACCGGTTGCCGGTAGGCTGGAAATCGATGCAGCAGCGTCATCGTTTGCGGGAATGAAGCCGAGGGTCAGCACGGTGCCGCCATCGGTTTCGAATGGCTCACCGTACGGCTCGTATCCGACCGGAACCTGGTCTTCGGCCCAGCTGAGGTCGAAGGCACCATCGGCTGGGACATCGACGATGCATTGGTAGTCGAGTGCCTGCTGCTTGTTGCCTGTCATGCACTCGCTGAACGTCTCGCCGGTTTCGGGATCGACGGCAGAGATCAGGAAGGAGTCGAGCAGTTTGCTGAATTCGTTGCAGGTGGCATCGGTGCAGAGGGCGGCCTGGACCGTGACGTGGCCGGGTTCCTGGGGTGGATCCGGTTCGATGGGGATGAATCCGAGGTAGGTGATGGAGCCGAACGTCCCGCCGGAGACACCCATGAGCGAGCCACGGTATTCGTAGCCAGCGGGAACCTGGGATTCGTCCCAGGTGAGGGTCCATTGGGCTTCGACGGGGATGCTCACCAGGCAGCCTTCGTATTCGGTGGCGGCGTCGGTCACGCAGGAGTCGATGACCTCAGCGGTGGTGAGATCGACGGCGGTGATGGTGAAGCCGATGATGCGATCGCCGCCGTCGAGACAGTCGCGGTCGGTGCAGAGGATGGCGGCAACCTTTTCTTCGTAACTGTAGGGTTCCGTTCCTTCCTCCTGGGCGGAGACAGGCATGAACGACAAGGCGAGGGGGGCAAGCAGGGCGACAAGGGCGAGCTGGATGACCCGCAGACGGGATGAACCAGGCATGGAGCGTTCTCCTCGATGCTGAAGGCGCGCCGCTTCCCAGCACGACGACACTTTCACCATGGCCAAACCGCAGTTCCGGGCGCACGGGCCCATGCTCCCGAAGGTTTGTGCACCTGGAACGCGTGCCCTGGGGTCGTGGTTTCGACGATAGTGGGGACAGGGCTGAGACCTTCGAGGCCGGGAGGCCATCGGTGCTGATGACCTCCCGGTGGACGTGAGCAGATTGCGCTCAGGAGGTGCGCCGCCAGTTCTCGCGGAGCGGCACGCCAGTGTTCGGGTACTTGGTCGGAATCGGGCCGGGTTTGCCCTTTGCGGCCGGGTCGCTCGTGCAGTTGTAGACCTTCACGACCGTCTCCTCGCCTTCATGGACATTGAGCCAGTTGCCGTCGTCCGAGAGCTGATCCGATGCCAGGTAGCACCATTCGCGGTCGTGCTCGTCGAGCCAGTATTCACCGGCGTTGAGACCGTACCAGGTGTAGGTGCCGGCGCCGTTGGTGGTGCCGCTGGATGTGATCTCCCACTCGTTGCCGTTCCACCAGGCGAGGTCGAACCCCTGACCGGACTCGTGGATCTGGCAGTCGATGTCGCTGATGTAGGTTTGGGTGACGCAGGTGTACTTGATGACCGTCAGCTTCCCATCCGGGTCGGCGGGTACGTTGTACCAGTGGCAGGCGATCGCTTCGCCGGCGTCGAGCGTGATCTGGAGCGTGCTTCCCACGGAGAGCGGGGTGGGCCGGAGTTCGCCCATGGTCTGGCCGTAGCAATTCCAGACGAAGGTGAGGGCGGTGCCGGACGGCGCGTGCTCGGTGATGGTGTAGGCACCGGGTTCGAGTTCGCCGAAGGAGACGGTGTATGGAGTGCTGTCGCCGGTGGTGGACTGGTGCTGGTAGCCATTCGGGCCAGCGGCGGTGAAGGGCACGCCATTGGGACCATCGGTGCAGTCGGTGGCGGGATCGGCATTCCAGGCGTGAGGGTTGTAACCCCCGGGGCAGGTGTGCTTGTAGATGGTGATGTCGCCCTCCCCGGCGGGGATGTTGTAGACGAGGCAGATCCAGTCGCCGGGTTCCGCAATTTCGAACTGGATGTAGCCGCCGGCCGCATCGATCGCTGGGCGTTCGGTGTAGGTGTAGTTGCAGAAGACCATGGGTTCACCGTAACCCGTGGGGATGTATTCCTGCAGGCTGGCCGGGCCGAGCGGGACGTTGGACCAGGTGTATTCCCCGGCGGCATCTGTGGCGCCCATGGCCGATCCGTGGCCGTGGGTCATTCGGAACTCGATGCCAGCGGCGAGCGTGCAGGTGTCCATGTAGAAGGACTCGTTCTCGCCGCTGGAAGT
>CAZNQC010000147.1:3774-9814 GCA_964574825.1 uncultured Sphaerobacteraceae bacterium
GTGCCAGGATCTCCAGTCTGGTCTTGCAGAACGTTGGCCCATATGCAGATGAGGCTATCAGCTGGGTCGAGTTCGATATTGATGGTGGAGCCATCGACCACCTGGATCCGTGTGAAGTAGTCGAAAGGATCCGCGCCCTCGGGCACGACCTGCACGTCGTTGGCAATGATGCAAATCACGATTGGCTCACCGAAGCCGGCTGGTACGGTCTCGAGGATGGTGAGCGTGCCACCTGGGACATGGTCGAACAGCGCGGTCTGATACCCCATGCCGGTGTTGATGGTTGACTGGGTCGAGCTGTATTGGTCCGCGCTCAGCGTGAACTCAACCGGGTCGGGTTCGGCCGTGGGAGAGGTCAGACAGTTTTGGGCGAGTTCCGCTAGAGGATCGTCGTAGGCTGCATAGCCAGCCGGGCAGAACACCTTGGTGATGGAAACCAGGCCCGGCGTGTCTTCCTCGTATTTGTTGAGCCAGTCGCATCGCAGTACCTGGCCAGCGGCGAGCGTGGCGGTGAGCGGAATGGGCTCCAGCTGGAGGGGCAGAGCGGTTGTGGCGCCGGTCGCGAGGTCTTCCACGACGCATCGCGCGGCCAGAGGGTGGGTATGAGCAATGGTCGATTCGGTTTCGGTCACCGTGATGTCGCCGGAGGGCACACCCGTGGCCGCGTAGGTGTTGCCACCCTCGGAGACGAGTGTTGCTTGATACGCGCCGTTGCTGACCGTGAACTCGACCGAGCCGGGCTCGATATAGCAATCTGCTGGTATGCCCTCCAGTGCAAGGGTGCTTCGATCCATGAACGGTGAGCAGAGGTATTTGGTGATGTGGATATCGACCGTGGACTCCGGATGTTCGGCATCGGCCAGGACGTTGAACCACTGGCAGTCCCAGGTGTAGCCGCCGGCCAGCGGATGGCTGCGTGCAAAGTCATCGCTCGTCTCTGGGCGGAGATAGGGACCGGCGGGGACATCGGCGCTGCCGTAGTTGCAGAAGACGTGGACCGGGCCATAGCCGGCGGGCATGGTCTGGACAACGGTGACGAGGGTGCCGGGGTTCACCTCGTGCTCGAAATGACCGTTGGCGTCGGATACCGGGCGTTCGAACGGTCCTTCGACTTCGGCGTCGTAGGTTTCGAACTGGATGTTGGCGCCGGGATCGGTGCAGATGGCCGCGAACTCTTCGTAGGTCGCCGATTGCGGGTCGAACGGCAGCGTGGGTGGGCAGAGATGGTTGTCGACCGAGACCGTGGGGATGCCGGTGGTGGGGACGGTGAACCAGATGCACTGGATCTTGGAGGCGCCGGTTTGCGGGGTTTCGACCGTGGCCTGGATGCCGTTGGTGGCGGGCACCACACTGAGCACGCCATTGCCCTGGTCGCAGGTGGCGAATGGCGCGCCGAGCCCCGAGGGAACGTTTCGGGTGATGGTGATGGGGGTATCGAGCGGCACATTGTCGAAGTAGACGCGCCATGAGCCGTCGCTGGGGGCGGAGGTTTCGGTGTAGCCGGAGTCATCGGTGGCGGTGAAGGTGACGCCCGTTTCACCGGGGATGCAGTCGCCCATATCGCTGCGGGTGAAGGTGTCGAAGGTGTAGTCGGGCTCCCGGCAGAGCAGCACGTGCAGGTCGATCTCGCCAGTGCCGCCGCCGGTGAGCATGAGTGGCCCGAGCAGCATGGGAGGGGTGCCGACCGGGTTGTCCGGGATGGGATCAGGTTCCTGCATCCCACCTTCGGACTCGCCCGCGATGACGTTGAACCAGAGGCAGGTGTAGGTGGCGCCAGAGCCATCGATGGTGAGGTCGGTTTGGGTGCCCAGGTCACCGAAGGTAGGTAGTTCGGCGAATGGTCCCTCAGTGCCATCTGGATTGGTTCGAGAGCAGTACACCCGGGTGTCATCGTAGCCGTCCGGCATGTTCTCTTCGATCATGGCCGGTCCGGGCGGAACATCTTCGATGATGAGGGTGCCGGTGTCGTCTGTTTGCTGGCGGGTTTCGAGGCCGTTGGCACTGACGGCGAACCCGACTCCCGGCATGGGATCGACACATTCGGCCATGAGTGTTTCGAGGGATGCCGAGGCGAGGTCGATGCCAGGTGGGCAGGCGAACTTCTCGATGATGAGATGGGAGTTCGCCGGGACCGGGATGTTGAAGATATAGCAGGCATAGTTTTCGCGGGACCAGGGGTCGATGTCGACTTCGACGATGCCAGAGGTGGCCTTGAACCGGGTGAAGCCCGCGCCCGTGTATCCGCACCAGAGAATCGGATCGCCATAGTCCGGCGGCACGGATTCGCGAATCGTGATGGTGTCGTCGGGATCCAGCACGAGCGGGAGATCGCTGACGACGATGCTCGTGGACGCCTTGAGGGAAATGTCCCGCTGGAACCCGGGGCCAGAAATGGTGAAGGCGGCCGTGGGGCCAGGGGCCGCGCAATCGACGCGCATGGTATCGACCGTCTTGCCAGCGGGATCGTAGCCGGGTGGGCAATAGTACTTGGCGAACACGACGCTGCCGTCACCGGCGGAATCCGTCGCCGTGGGGATTTGTGTTGGCGGTGTGATGACCTGGGTGGACAGCTCCGGCTGGACCGTGAGCGGAAGGTCAGGGCTGTCAGGGGGAGGGCCGACGGTCGGTTCGTCAGTTGCCCGGGTGGCGATGTCGCCGGGTGGCTCAGGGGTGAGCCCGGGAGCCTCGACCGGGGCGGTGGGCTCCTCGGTTGGTTGGTCTGCCTGGGCGACCTCTTCGGCGTCTTCGCCATCCTGGGCCCGTGCCAGGTCGGACGTGGCGATGTCCGGCAGCAAGGGCGATCCAAGCATGATGGCCAGCAGGAATACCGCCAGCATGGTGTGAGCGCGGGGGCCTCCTCGTTTCGACAGCATGAATGACTCCTCGAAGGGTTTGTGCCTCAGCAGCGCGGCACAAGCTTGTGTAGAGAGATTCCGTGCATCCAGCTTGCCGGGAGGAGATTGCAGGGCCATCGGGGAAATCACGTAAGTTTCTGGCCTGGGAGGCCATTCTGGCGGGAATCGTTACTTACGTGATTGGTTGGTGGGAAGCGGTGTCTACGTAATGAAAAAGCCCGAAATCACGGGGGTTTTTGGCGTCGATGGGGGCGTATGTGACGGATGCGGCGATTGCCTGAGCGGGATATCTGGAGCGGCGCTGCCGCGGTCCCGGATTCCTGGTTGTGCTGGGGCAGGTTGAGCCGGTGTCA
Source organism: uncultured Sphaerobacteraceae bacterium (assembly GCA_964574825.1). Lineage (GTDB taxonomy): Bacteria > Chloroflexota > Chloroflexia > Thermomicrobiales > UBA6265 > JACCYX01. The sequence continues at coordinate 6,983 of CAZNQC010000147.1, forward strand.
GTAGGTGCGGTGGAGCAGGAGCAGGTTGTAGTCGACGTTCAGGCCTTCGTGGTCGGCAATGATGGCGGAGGCGTGTGGTTCGGGGAACTCCAGCTGGATGACCCGGTCCAGATCCTCGCGCTGTGCGAAGGCCCACCGCGACGGCAACCGCTCGATGGTGAAGCCATGCTTCCGCCAGAACTCTTCGTAGCTCGCGATGAAGGCCGCCGAATAGTCGTAGGCCCGGAGGATCCAGTTGGCGAAGGTGCCGGAGCGGAGGTCATTGTCGATGATGAAGGCGGTGCCACCGGGCGCGATCACGCGTTCAAGTTCGGCGAGGCCTGATTCGGCGCCCGGTCCGAAGAAGTAGGCGAACCGGGCGTGGGCGATGTCGACCGAGTCATCGCGCAACGGGATGTCGGCGGCGCTGGCTCCGATCACCGAGACGTTGGTGAGGTTCTGGTTGACGACGCGCTGCATCATGAGCCGGCAGAGGCGGCCGTCGGGTTCGACCGCCACGACATGCGTGGCCGTGGCGGCGAAGCGGGGGATGTGAAATCCGGTGCCGGCGCCAATGTCGAGCACGACCTTGCCATTCCACGGCGCAATTCGCTGCATGGCTGCCTCCACCACCTGGTCCGGGTCGGCAGCGAGGTTTTCGGTCTCGTAGAGGTCCGGATCGTTCGAGATGTTGGAGTTGGCGTAGAACTCCGGACTTTCTGGCCAGGTTTGCTCGATGTAGAGGGTGGGACGGTGGGTTTTGTCCATCAGCCTGCGACCAGTTGGGCAAACCGGGTGAGGTCGATGTTGCCGCCGGAGAGGACGATGCCAACGCGTTTGCCCGCGATCTCGTCGCGGATGGTGTCGAGGGCGGCGAAGCCGAGGGTGCCGGTGGGCTCGATGAGCTGCTTGGTGTAGGTGGCGAGCAGGCGCATGCCGTCCACGATCTGGTCGTCAGTGGCGGTCAGGATGCCGTTGGCGCCGGTGCGGATGATCTCGAAGGTGATGGCGCCCACCTGCTGGGTTTGGGCACCGTCGGCGATGGTTTGCGGGGTATCGATTTTGACGCGATCACCGGTTTGGAACGATCGTTGGACATCGTTGCCAGCGGCTGGTTCGACGCCATAGATGCGTGCGTCCGGATTGCGTTCGCGAACGGCGAGGATGGTGCCGGAGAGGAGTCCGCCGCCACCGGTGGGGACGAGCCAGAGGTCCATCGGTCCGGCGTCTTCGATCAGTTCGAGGGCGGCGGTGCCCTGTCCGGCAATGACGTGGGGATGGTCGTAGGGAGGGATGACGGTGGCACCGCGTTCGGCAGCCAGGCGGTGCCCGATCGCTTCACGGTCCTCGGTGTAGCGATCGTAGAGGACCACGTCGCCGCCGTAGTCCCTGGTGGCCCTGATTTTCATGGCGGGGGCGTCGCCGGGCATGACGATGGTGGCGGGGATCTCCAGCAGGGAGGCGGCCAAGGCGATGGCCTGGGCATGGTTGCCGGAGGAGAAGGCGACGACCCCGGCCTGGCGCTGGTCCGGGGTGAACTGGGCGAGGGCGTTGTAGGCGCCACGGAACTTGAAGGCACCCATGCGCTGGAGGTGCTCGGCCTTGAGAAAGAGATCGGCGCCGTACCGCTCGTTCAGGAGGCGGGAGGTGAGGACCGGCGTGCGGTGGGCGATGCCGGAGATGCGGCCAGCGGCGGCGTCGACATCGGCGAAGGTGGGCAGGGTGACGGTGGTCATGGGGGATTGTCTTCCAGGTGAGCGGGCGAGTCGACTGGGCGGGATTGTATCAGCCGCGTTCGGCGCCCGGTGATGGTGGGAAGCGGCATCACCTCGTTGTTGACATATATGGTGCCGGCGCTGGATGATTGACGGGCAAACATGGGTCAGACGTCGTAGAGGTTGTCGTGCACGATTCGTTCGACAAGGTTCCTCGGCCACCAGCGCCGATACCTGTTCGTGGCGTTCAGTCGTTTGCACTGCCGCATACGCTTCCCCGGCCATTGACGAGTTTTCTGGGGCGGGAGCGAGATTTCGCGGCGGTGCGCGACTTCCTGCGGCACGAACAGGTGCGGTTGCTGACCCTGACCGGACCGGGCGGTGTGGGCAAGACACGTTTGGCCATCCAGGTTGCCACCGAGCTGGAGGATGACTATCCGGATGGGGTTGGGTTCGTGCCGTTGGCCGAAGTCCGTGACCCGGGACAGGTCGGCGCGAGCATCGTCCGGACGCTCAGATTCACCCGCCACGTTCAGCAGGCCGACGACGACGCGCTGGCCCGGCTGCTGCGCGATGTGCGTGGGCTGATCGTGCTCGACAACTTCGAGCATGTGGTCGAGGCTGCCACGGTTGTGTCCAGCATGCTGGCCGGGAGTCCGGAGCTCAAGATTCTCGTGACCAGCCGCCAGCCGTTGAACGTGGCGGGTGAGCAGGTGTACGTTGTGCCACCGCTGGCGGTGACCGATCAGGGCCACCGCGCGGATGACGTGCAGTCGCTGCCTGCGTTTCGGCTCTTTGTTGAACGGGCACGTTCGCGGGGGGCGGAATTTGCCCTTACCCCCGTGAACGTCTCCAGCATCGCCCAGGCCTGCCGCGAACTGGATGGGCTGCCGCTGGCAATCGAACTGGCGGCGGCCCACGCCACAACGCTCACGCCACCTGATCTGCTGCGGCGGATGGAGCGCCGGCTGCCACTGCTGACCCGCAACACGGTTGATGCGCCCGATCGTCACCGCACGATGGAAGAGGCGATTGGGTGGAGTTATGAACTGCTGGATGCGCCCGCCCAACGTGCATTCCGGCAATTGGCGGTGTTCGTGGGTGGGTTCACGCTGGAAGCGGCCGAGGCCGTGATTGG
>CAZNQC010000148.1:0-9726 GCA_964574825.1 uncultured Sphaerobacteraceae bacterium
GGCTCGCCTTCAGCCCAACGCTCCGCTGCCACTATCCACGATGAAGGCGCCAACCAGGAGTTTGCGCCACCAGGCAGGACGGACGACAGCCGCCTACGCTGCTCAAGGTGTGTTTTGGGCCTGATCGGCGGCAAGTCCGCCCGGACGTCGCTCCGCAGGATTCCCTCTGATGGCGCGGGTTCTAGGTGGCCGAAGAGGCGGCTTCCCGATTGCCGAACTTGCGTTCGGTGCCATTCATCAGTCGCTGGATGTTGGTGCGGTGCTGCCAGATGATGATTACGCCCATCACCACCGTCGCAATGGACCAGCTCCACGGGAGATGTCCGGTGGCCGACACGATCAGGGCGATCGCCGGACCGACCACCGCCGCCGAGACAGACGCCAGCGAGACGTATCGCGTCAGGTAGACGATGCCGATCATCGGCAGCAGCAACAACACCAGCCACCAGGCCAGACCGACCGCGGCGCCGCCGCTGGTGGCCATGCCTTTGCCACCCTTGAACCCGATGTAGACCGGCCAGCAATGACCGACAACCGTGGCGACGGCGACAGCACCGATCGCCCAGTCGGGGGCGTCGAGCCAGCGAGCCGCCAGCACGGGCAGCAGCCCTTTGAGGAAATCGAGCAGGAAGACGCTGGCAGCAACTTTCCAGCCCAGCAATCTGAGTGTATTGGTCGCGCCAGTTCCCCCACTGCCGTGGGCACGGACATCAACCCCGTTTACCTTGCCGAGGACAAGGCCCCAGGGTACGGCGCCGATCAGGTAGGCAGCAATCACCAGGAGAACAGAAACCGGTGTGCTCATGTCCTAGTCCAGTTCCCGGCGGCTCCGGAATGACAGGCGCAAAGGGGTGCCGGCAAAACCGAACGCTTCGCGCAACTCGTTTTCGAGATACCGTCGATACGAGAAGTGGATGGCCTTGGGGTCGTTGCAGAAGAAGAGGAATGTCGGCGGTGCGACATCGGCCTGGGTGGCATAGAAGAACTTGACCCATTTGCCCGGGCGGGAAGGCGGCTGATGCTTCGCCACCGCATCCTTCAGCACCTTGTTGAGCTGGGCGGTGGAGACACGCTTCTCCCGCTCTTCGATGACCTGCAGGGCAGCATCGAGGACCTGGCCGACACGAAGCCCCAGCTTGGCGGAAATGAAGACGACCGGCGCGTAGTTCATGAAGTCCAGTTCGCGCTGGGCACGTTGCCGGTAGTCGTCCATGGTGTGGGAGTCCTTCTCGATGAGGTCCCACTTGTTGACGACGACGACGAGGCCCTTCTTCTGCTCTTCGACGTAGCCGGCGATGTGCAGATCCTGGGAGGTGAAGTCTTCGGTGGCATCGATCAGCAGGAGGACGACATCCGCCCGATCGATGGCGCGCATCGATCGCATGACGCTGACGCGCTCGATGCCATGCTCGACCCGGCCGCGGCGGCGGATACCTGCCGTGTCAATGAGGGTGATCGGTTGCCCTTCCCATTCGATCTGGGTGTCCAGACTGTCGCGGGTGGTGCCAGGCATGTCGCTGACAATCGACCGTTCCTGGCCAAGCAGGGCATTCAGCAGGCGACTCTTGCCAACGTTGGGTCGACCAACGATGGCGATGCGTGGTCCCTCGGTCTCCTCTTCTTCCTCCTCGTCGTGAGGAAGGTTCTCGACAATGCGGTCGAGGAGGTCGCCGGTGCCATTGCCGTGATAGGCGGAGATACCGACCGGCTCGCCGAGTCCCAACTCATAGAACTCGAAGAGCATTTCCCGGCGATTGACGCTATCGGCCTTGTTCGAGGCCAGAATCACTGGCTTGTCGGCCCGGCGCAGCATTTCGGCAATCTCGGCGTCGCCAGCGGTCGGTCCGGACGTGATGTCGACGACAAAGACGATGACGTCTGCCTCGGTCACTGCGGCGGAGGCCTGGGACCGGGTCTGCGTGGCGATGAAGGACTCGAGATCCTCGGCGGTCGCGGCCGCTTTGATCTCGTCATCGTCCATCAGGCCGCCAGTGTCGATGACCGTGAACTCAACGCCGACCCACTCGGCGTCACCGTAGACGCGGTCGCGGGTGGTGCCTGGTTCGTTCTGGACGATAGCCCGGCGCTCACCGATCAGTCGGTTAAAAAGGGTGGATTTGCCTACGTTTGGGCGTCCAACGAGGGCGACGATGGGCTTGGCCACTGCAACTCCATGTGATCTGTGAGGATGTGCAGGCTGCCCTGCCACGTGAACCCAATGCGGGTGAGAAATCGGGAGCAAGTATACCAATACCGCCGGGCCGACCAGATGCACTGGTGGCGACCGGCGGTATGACCCAGTTTGTTGGGTTAGCCCCTGGCGATATCAACCAGGCGGTCGATGCCAGCCCGGGAGTTGAGTTCGGTCGCGGTGAGGACCAGGTACGACGCGAGCGACTCGTCCTCACGCCCGAGATCGTAGCCGCCAATAATGCCAGCTTCGAGCCATTTCTGGTTCAGATCCGCAGCGGTGCCAGGCACCTTGACGGTGAACTCGTTGAAGAACGGCGCGTCGAAGGCCAGCTCAAAGCCAGGCAGTGATGTGAGTTCGTTCGCCAGGTAGTGCGCATGCTGGTAGGCCGATTGGGCGACCTCGCGGAAGCCCTGCGGCCCCAGTGTGGACATGTAGACAGTTGCCGCGGTCGCCATCAATCCCTGGTTGGTGCAGATATTGCTGGTGGCCTTCTCCCGCCGAATGTGCTGCTCGCGGGTCTGCAGGGTCAGGACGTAGCCGCGCTTGCCTTCGGAGTCGGTCGTGATGCCGGCGATGCGGCCGGGCATCTGGCGGACATTCTTCTGGCGGGTGCCGAGCAACCCAACGTAGGGTCCGCCGTAGCTCTGGGCGACGCCGAGGGACTGGCCTTCGGCAGTGACGATGTCGGCACCCAGCTCGCCAGGAGACTTCAGGAGAGCAAGCGGCACGGGCGACGTGCTGACCACGAGTTGGGCGCCCGCCGCCTGAACGGCTTCGGCAATGGCGGCGACATCCTCGATGGCACCGTAGAAGTTGGGGTACTGAATAACGACCGCCGCCACGTCGTCCCCGAGTTGAGGAACGATGTCGTCAACCGTCGTCACGAACGCATCTGGCTGGCCAACCTGGTCAACGGTGATGCCGGCCTCTTCCACGTAGGTGCGCAGCACACGGCGATAGGCCGGATGCACGGTGCCGGAGACGACGATCCGTTCACGCTTGCGAGACGAGGAGACCGCAATCAATGCGCCTTCGGCCATGGCAGTCGCGCCGTCGTACATCGAGGCGTTGGCCACCTCGGTGCCGAGGAGTTCAGCGACGAGCGACTGGAACTCGTAGATGACCTGCAGGGTGCCCTGGGCCACCTCTGGCTGGTAGGGCGTGTAGGCCGTGTAGAACTCACCGCGGCTCAAAATCTGCCCCACCGCAGCCGGAACGTAGTGCTGATAGGAGCCAACGCCGAGATAGATGTCGTCCGGAGCAGGCACCACGTTGCGATTGGCCAGCTGTTCGAGGCGCTGGGCCGCTTCCATTTCGGTCAATGCCCGCGGCAAATCCAGCGTGGGGAACCGGAACTGCTCCGGCACCGGCTCGAACAGTGTCTCAACCGAGTCGACGCCAATGGCCGCCAGCATCGCCTCGCGGTCCTCGGATGTGTGGGGATTGAAGGTCATGGTGTTCTGGATGTCCTGTCGATGGCGACCAGTTGAAGAGCCCGTGGACCGGGCTCACGATGGTGGCCTAATGCGCGGCGTCGGCGGCGAAATCGTCGTAGCTGGAAGCGTCCATCAGCGATTCGCCCTGCCCAGCGTCGGCGATTTTGACCTTGATCAGCCAGGCATCACCATATGGAGAGGTGTTGATGACTTCCGGCGAATCGACGGCAAGCTCGTTCCGCTCGACAACTTCGCCATCAAACGGAGAGTAGATGTCCGAGGCGGCCTTGACGGACTCAACCACGCCGAACGGTTCACCCGCACCGACATTGTCACCGATGTCAGGAAGCTCGAGATAGGTGATGTCACCAAGCTCCTGCTGCGCAAAGTCAGCCAGCCCAATGGTGACGACTTCATCTTCGATCAGCACCCACTCGTGGGTCCTGGTGTACTTCAAGTTTCCTGGAGAGCTCATCCCGTCCTACCTCCCAAATTCGATCCGCCCGAGCCTGTCGGGACCAGAATGTCGACGACTATCGCTAGCTGTCCCGCTTGTAGAAGGGGACCTTCACCTGCACCGCATCCACGGGCTTACCACGCACAATAATCTGCAAGGGCTTGCCAATGCCAGCCACATCGCGATCGACGATGGCAAGTCCGATGTTCTGCTGGAGGGTTGGTGAGAACGTACCAGAGGTCACTTCACCCACGGTTTTGCCACCGACCTGGACCTCACAGTGAGTTCGGGGCGCGCCAGACCGGCCCGTGGTGACGAAGCCAACCGTTCGACGCGTAGCACCCTTTTCCTTGATCGCCGCCATCTGCTCGCGGCCGACAAAATCACCCTTGGTCAGACTGACGGCCCAGCCGAGTCCGGCTTCGTAGGGGCTGATCGTGTCGGAGAGTTCCTGGCCGTAAAGCGGCATCCGCGCTTCGAGGCGCAGGGTGTCGCGAGCGCCAAGGCCAACGGGCACCAGACCGAGCGGCGCGCCAGCTTCCATCAATGCATCCCAAATGGTGCCAATCTGGTCCTGCGGCGCATAGAACTCATAACCGTCCTCGCCGGTGTAGCCAGTGCGGGCGACCATGGCTTCGACGCCAGCGATGTTGCCCGCTACCCACGAGAAGTACTCGATCTTCTCAACCGGGTCGGTGGTGATCAGCTTGACGATCTCGACCGCGTTCGGGCCCTGAATGGCAATCATGCCGAGGTCTGGCGAAATGTCGACCAGCGAAACGTTCAGATCGGATCGACGGGCGATCAATTCCTGCCACCGCGCAACATCCTTGTCGATGTTGGCGGCGTTGATGCAGACCATGTACCCATCACGCCCCTCCGGATAGCGGTAGACGATGATGTCGTCGACCACGCCGCCATCGTCGTTGGGAAGGAGACCATATTTGGCCTTCCCCGGCTCGACGGTGGAGACGTCATTGGAGGTGCTGTACTGGAGAAACTCGAGTGCGTCGGGACCGGTGACCTCCACCTGCCCCATGTGCCCAAGGTCGAAGAGACCGGCCTGGTTTCGCACGGCGGCATGCTCAGCGAGGATACCCTCGTACTGAACGGGCATTTCCCAGCCAGCAAATGGCACCATGCGGGCGCCGAGAGTCTTGTGGCGCTCGGTCAGGGCAGTCTGTTTCAACGACTCGTCATGATTGGTCACGTTCGTCCTTTCAACCAGCATCAGGCGCGTTCGAGCGCCAGTTTTCCCGCATCACTGAAGGTCGGGACCGGATAGTTGCCAGTCAGGCAGCCAGTGCAGAACCCCTGCTCTCCCTTGCCAATGGCGCGGAACAATCCATCGAGAGAAAGATACCCGATGGAGTCGGCTCCGATGTGACGGCCGATCTCGGGAACCGTCATCCGGGCCGCGATCAACTCTTCCTTCTTCGCCAGGTCCACGCCCAGATAGCAGGGCCAGATCATGGGCGGTGCATGGACGCGCATGTGCACCTCCTTCGCCCCCGCCTGGCGAATGAGATTGACGACAGGACCACTGGTGGTGCCACGAACGATGGTGTCGTCAACCAGGATGACCCGCTTGCCCTCGACGGCCTCTGGCAGGACGTTGAACTTCAGCGAGACACCGGTCGCCCGCAGGCGCTGATCGGGCTGGATGAACGTGCGGCCGATGTAGCGGTTCTTGATCAGGGCTTCCTGGTAGGGGATGCCGGAGTAGCGAGCGTAGCCAATGGCGGCCGGGGTGGCGGAGTCTGGCAGGCCAATCACCACGTCACCATCAACTGGTGTTTCCCTGGCCAGTTCGGCGCCCATTCGCTGCCGCATCATGTGGAGCCGGTCGCCCTTGATTTCGCTGTCGGGGCGGGCGAAGTAGATTAGCTCGAAGAGGCAGAGCGCTTGATGCTCGGGAATGCCGGTGCCGTGGCTGAACAGTCCTTCGGCACCGATCTCGACGATCTCGCCCGGTTCCACTTCCCGCTCGTACTTCGCCCCAATCGTCATCAGCGCCGCCGACTCGGACGCGACCACCCAGTGCGCGCCCATCCGGCCAAGGCAGAGCGGGCGCACGCCCAGCGGATCGCGCACGGCGAAGAGTTGGGTGTCCGTCATTACCGCGAGGCTGAACGCGCCCACCATGCGGGGCATGGCGTTGCGAATCTTCTCGGCCACGGAAATGCCGGGCGCCCGGGCGATAACCCGAGCGAGGATTTCACTATCGGTGGTGGTTTCAAAGACTTCGCCCTCTTTCTCCAGCTCGAGCCGGAGGGCGAGGGCGTTGGTGAGGTTGCCATTGTGCGAGATGGCCAGTTCGCCGAGATCGCTCTGGACCCGCATCGGACCGGCATTGCAGACGCTGTTGGACCCGGCCGTGGAGTATCGGGTGTGTCCGACCGCCATGTAGCCGGGCAGATCCTTCAGGTTTTCTTCGTCGAAGGCCTGGGAGACCAACCCGAGACTGGTGTGACTGGCGATGTGATGACCGTCGGAGGTGGCGATACCCGCACTCTCCTGTCCTCGATGCTGAAGGGCATAGAGGGCAAAGAAGGTGACACGGGCAACGTCTTCGCCGGGCGCGTAGACACCGAACACGCCACACTCTTCGTGTGGTTTGTCCATCTCGTCGAGGCGTTCATATGGAGGGAGGGGATTGATGTAGTCCATGAAGAGAATGGCCTCCCGGCCCGAGTGAGAACTGTTGCGAACGACTTGTGAATCAGGCGACGTTGCCAACGACATCGCTGGCGAGTTCCAGCCCGGACGATCGGGCATGGTCGATGTCCTCGATGGTTACAGATGACGATGCGCCGAGGACAAGCGCATCACCCCCGGCCACTCCGATCCGCACAATGGGCATTCGGGCCTGATGGGCGACCTGCTCGATCGAGGAGCGCTGATCGGGTGAAGCGGCGATCACGGCCCGGCTGGCGCTCTCGCCGAACCACCGGGCATCGGTCCGCCGGTCCTGGGTCTCGACGGCTACCGTGGCACCGATGCTCGATTGGGCTGCCATTTCTGCCAGCGCCACCGCCAGTCCCCCGGACGACAGGTCGTGGACACCCGAGACGCTACCAGTGGTGACGAGAGCCCGCAGGAACTGCTGGAGCTGCCGCTCTTCATCGAAATCGATCGGTGGCGGCGAACCAGCCTTGAGACCGTGGACCACTTCCAGATAGTCGCTGGCTTCGATGGACGGGTCGGCGTGGCCCAGCAAGTAGATGTCGTCGCCCTCCTGCCAGGTGATGCCCGTGGTGGCCGAGACATCGTCGATGACACCGACGCAGCCGACCATCGGGGTTGGCTGAATTGGTTTGCCATCGGTTTCGTTGTAGAGACTGACGTTGCCGCTCACGATCGGCACACCGAGTTCGCGGCAGGCATCGGCCATGCCAGCTACCGCGCGGGACAGTTGCCAGTTGGCCGGGGAGCGCTCCGGATTGCCGAAGTTGAGGCAGTTGGTGAGACCGAGAGGGCGCCCCCCAACCGCGCTGACATTGCGGGTTGATTCCACGATGGCGTGCTGGGCACCGAGGTAAGGATCGAGTTCGCAGTAGCGCGAGTTGCAATCCATGCTCATGGCGAGGCCCTGGGGATGACCCTTGATGCGCAGCACGGCAGCATCGGCCTGGCCCGGTCCCTTGACCGTGTTGGTGAGGATGGTGTGGTCGTATTGTTCCCAAACCTCGCGACGGCTCCCGAGGTTGGCGCTGGCCAGCAGTTGCAGCAGGGTTTCGCCGACCGATGCCTCGTCGATATCGGCCACCTCCGACAGATCGACGATCCGACGGGCGCGGATCGAGTCCGGCTCGACCGAGTCGATTTCGTAGGTGGGGCAGTCATCGATGAAGAGGGAAACCGGGACTTCGACTTCGACCGTGTTGCCGTCCCGGATCCGAACGATGCCGTCGTCGGTGATGTGGCCAATCTGCGCCGCAGACAACGACCATTTTTCGAGGACCGTGGCGATCTCGGCGTAGCGCTCGGGTGGCGCAACGAGCACCATCCGCTCCTGGCTCTCGCTCAGCATCACTTCGTAGGCGGTCATGCCAGTCTCACGGCGAGGAACGAGGGCGACGTCGATATCGACACCCACGCCACCCCGGCTGGCGCACTCGACGATGGAGCTGGTGAGCCCGGCCGCACCAAGATCCTGCATGGCGACGACAGCATCGCCCTGGAGGAGTTCGAGGCAGGCTTCGAGGAGTTGCTTCTCGAGGAACGGATTGCCGACCTGAACGACACCGCGATGCGACGCCTCTGGATCATCGACGGAGGCGAACGTAGCGCCGTGCAACCCGTCGCGGCCGGTTTCGGCGCCGATCAGGACGACGATGTTGCCGATGCCGCTGGCCTTGGCCCGGACAATGCCGTCGTCCTTGACCAGGCCGACGCACATGGCGTTGACGATGGGATTGCCGTTGTAGCTCTCGTCAAAGGCGAGTTCGCCGCCAACGGTGGGGATGCCGAGGCAGTTGCCGTATCCCCCGATGCCCGCAACCACGTTGTTGAAGAGGTAGCGGTTGCGCCGATCATCGAGTTCACCGAAGCGGAGGGCGTCGAGAATGGCAACCGGCCGGGCACCCATGGTGAAGATGTCACGGACGATGCCGCCGACGCCGGTGGCGGCACCCTCATAGGGCTCGACCGCGCTTGGGTGGTTGTGGGATTCGACCTTGAAGACGGCGGCCAGCCCGTTGCCGAGGTCCACGGCACCAGCGTTTTCGCCCGGCCCCTGGAGAACCCATGGGGCACTGGTTGGCAACTGCTTGAGGAGAGGACGCGAGTGCTTGTAGCCGCAGTGCTCGCTCCACATTGCCCCGAACATGCCCAACTCGACCGGGCGTGGTTCACGACCGAGGAGTTCGACGATCTGAGCGTACTCGGCGTCGCTCAGCGCAACTTCACGCCACGGATGCTCACGACTGGTCAAGCGACAGCTCCCTGGATGCAGGTTGAAATGTACATCGACGACACGAAGTGGAAGTCGCGCGACGGGAAACCGGCCCTTCCAGTCTCCAGGTGCACAGCGGGAGGCGCACCGACAGGCCACGCTACGGGAATGGTAGCATCCTGCACCCTCCTGCACTCGGTGTGCTGGCCACCGATTCTGGCAGGTGGCAGACAATCGGGGTTGGCCGATTACGAGGGATGCACAGCTACCCGCCGATTGGTGACAGGAGACGCACCTCTGGAGTTGCAATGGCCGACCTGCCCGACGTCCTGGCGCCATGACCGTGAAAATGCTCCGCGTTAATTCAGAAATTCGTTAATTCCAGAAACCCCATGGAATCAGGGTTTCTCAGGCGTTTTTTCAGCGAATTCGCGCGAATTCACGCGGAACCGTGCCTGGACGACACAGAGGGGAGCGTTGAGACAGGAGAGCCACCGACCCTTTTTCACCCGCTCTGACTTCATCCTCTCGCCTCCTTCTTCGAGTCGAGGGAGAGAACCGTCGCTCAGCACAAGCGCTTGCCCGGGCTCACTGGGTTATCCCTGCAGTGGCGGTGGTCGGGCATCCGGTGGATCGACCAAGACGCCTCTGTTTGGCAATCCCTACCTATCGTACGCATCGAAGGGCCAAAATCTCGCCACCATTCCGGAGATTGGCTGTACGTACGCGGATGAGGGGCGAG
>CAZNQC010000149.1:0-6968 GCA_964574825.1 uncultured Sphaerobacteraceae bacterium
GTGGGGGATTCTGGTGGTGGTCGCGCCGTTGGCAGACGACCAGTTGGGGACCCAGCTCGACCGGGCGGCGCTTGAGGTGGTGGTACGGGACCTGACGTCGTCACCTCGATTCTGGGCGCTGATTGCCGCCGGGATCGGGCTCGTGGGAGCAGTCGGTGTGTGGCTGGGGGATCGCCAGCGGAGCCGAGGTGCGAATCCTGATCCTATTGCTGCATAAGCGTGCCTGGCGACCCCGGGAATTGGTGGGCTCCGGTCGTGGCTGGCAGGGATTGGGTCAGGCGTTGATGGCCCTGGCATTTTCGTAGCCGAAGATGACCGCCTGGACACGATCGCGGAGGTTCAGCTTGCCCAGGAGACGCGTGACGTGCGTTTTGACCGTGGCTTCGGAGGTGCAGATGACTGCGGCGATCTCGGCATTGGAGCGCCCGGCGACAACCTGCATGAAGACTTCGCGTTCCCGGCGGGTGAGGGGCTTGAGCGGGTCTTCGGTGGCGATGGTGGGCGCGTACCAGTACGGTTTCGGGGAGGCGTGAAGCCGGTCGAGCAGGGCGCGGGTGACGCCAGGCGACACGGCGGCCTGACCGGCGGCGACCGCGCGGATGGCGGAGGTGAGTTCGTCGGGCCGGATGTCTTTGGGCAGGAATCCACTTGCCCCGGCCTGGAGGGCCAGGAGGCCATCGGATTCCAGATCGAAGGTGGTGAGCACCAGGACCCGGCTGGAGGGAACGGCCCGGCGCAGTTGGCGGAGGACGTTCAGACCCTCGGGGTTTGGCGAGCAGGTGTCGAGGATGATGACGGCTGGCTGCACCTGGATGGCCAGGTCGATGGCTTCGTAACTGGTGCGGGCTTCACCCACCACGTCGATGTCGGGTGTCGATCCGAGCACGAGTCTGTAGCCCAGCCGAATGAGTTCGTTATTGTCGACCAGGATTACCGACGTCTTCATTGCGCCAACCTGCCATATGTCCAGATGAATGCTCCGTCATCAGGATGTATTTGCCTTGCACGCTGTCGCCGGGTCTTGCGCACCCTGGTTTGGCGCCCGGCCGGACGATGCTCCGAGGGAGAGCGGCCAGACCTCGTGAGGGGAGGCGCATGATGCGGATGCTGACGGCAATGGATGCGACCGAATTGCAAGGGACCACTGCTGTACTAGCACAGCGTGCTAGTACAGTGTAATAGAATGAGTATTGGAATTGTCAAGCGGAGGTGGACATGAATTCTCGCGACAAGATCATCGCTGCTGCGGTGTCGATGCGGCAGCGGGATCCCAATACGGCATTGAGCGTGCGGGCGGTGGCGGCCGAGGCGGGGGTGAGTACCGGTACACTGCGGCATTTCTTTCCCACGCAGCGCCAGTTGCGAGATACGGTGTTCAGTACGATCTACGCCAATGTGTTTCCGGACGGGGATCTGTTCGATCGCTCGATTCCGGCCAGGGAGCGATTACTGGCGCGGTTGAGCCAGATGGTGGCAGCCGCAGGAACGCTCGAGCAGACGACCTATCTGTGGACGGATGTGTTCAACCGGTTTGTGTATCCCGATGCTACGGAGGCGGCGAGAAACGAATTCATCGAACTGGGGCGACACACGCAGGATCGAGTCGTTTCCTGGTTGCGGGTGCTGATCGATGAGGGGGCGATGCCGGAGGGGAACAACGAGATGCGGGCCCGCTTTCTGCTGACCGTGGTGAGCGGTGTCCTGATCGAACGGGTGCTGCCGACGGCGGGGCCCTGGGAGGAGCAGGAAGTCGGCATGCTGGCGCTGGCGGTGGAGGCCGTGTTCGCGGCGCCGGTTGGGATGGGCGCCCGGCAGTCCTGACAGCGGCCGATGACGGGACGGGCAGATCCGTTCCGCGCCCGCTCATTTCCGGGTGGAGCGAGGACTGGAGAGGGGGCGATCTCCATCGTCCCGGAGTTTGCCGACGATTCGCCGGAGTTCCGTCAGCGCCTGGCGGCCGGTGGTGGCAGCCAGGCCCATCGCTTCGGACGCAATATCGGGGTCCTTGCGGATGGTGACCGAGGCGCCATCGGAGAGCGTGATGACGATTGCCAGACGGTGGGCAACCATGTCGTGGATTTCCCGGGCAATGCGGTCTCGCTCGGCGATGACCGCCCGATCGGTTTGCTGCTCGACGGTCCATTGCAGGGGCTGCTCGCTGACGCGACGGGTGGCATGGCGTCGGACCCGGAGGGCAGCCAGTGCCAGCGGCAAGGCGATTGCGAGTGCCGCTGCGACCCAGGTGAGATGCAGGACATCATGCCTGGCCGACAGCGTTCGCCAGAGGATGGTGAAGACGAGGTCCCGTGCCGTCATCGGGAGGTCTGGGGCTGGTGGGGTGCTGGCATGTGGTGACCGCCTGGCGAATCCGAAATAGTTGGGCTGCTGTACAGATGAGGGTGCCCATGCTTGTAAGGACGAGCGGGCTGTCTGGGGTGCGGGTGTGCGGTCAGCCCTGAGTGACGTGGCCGCACACTCGCATCGAAGCCTGGCGATCAGACGTCGCGGCGGACGAGCGTGATGCCGGCGCCAACGATGAAGACGAGCATCCAGGCGCAGAGGCAGAGGAAGCCAGTCAGGGGAGAGATGTCGGCGGGGGTGGCACTCGTCGCCATCACCGCGGCACCGGCGTTGCTGGGCAGGTATTCCATCAGGTCATTGACCCAATCGAAGGGCAACATGCTGCCGATGACGGGAAGTACCAGGAGAATGCCGAGGATGATGCCGATGCCACCAGCGGTCGATCGGGCAATGAATCCAACCGCCGTGGCCATGATGCCGATGGCGGTCAGGTTGAAGGCCGTGCCGAGGACCGCCCGGAGCGCGGTTGGTTCGCCGAGCGAGACGCCTTCGTCGCCGAGGATCATTTGGGCAACGTAAAAGGCGGCGAAACTGGCGATGATGCTGACGACGAGGGACAGGAACGCCGAGACCGTGACCTTGCCGAGCAGGAGCATGATGCGGCGTGGAACAGCGGACAGCGAGGCACGAATCATGCCGGTGGTGTATTCGCCGGTGATGATCTGAACGCCGAGAACGGCGATCACCAGCTGGGCCAGGATGACCCCACCAAGGCCGACGGCAATGGCGTCGAAGTTGGCCTGGCTTTCGGCGTCCATGTCGTTCCAGAAGGCGCGAGTGGCCCAGGCGATGCCGACCGCGATACCAACCATGCCCAGGATGGCGAAGGCTAACGTGAACCAGGTAGAGCGGAGCGTGGATGCCTTGATCCACTCGGAGTGGATCACTCGTATTTGACTGACGGGTTTGGTGTTCATGGTGTTCTCCTGTGGTGCGCGATGCCTCAGGCGGCGCGGTTTTCAGTCGTGTCGTGCGCCTGGTATTCGACGGCATCGGCGGTCATGCCCATGAAGATGTCTTCGAGGCTGGCGCGGATGGGGGTCAGTTCGACGAGGGCGATGGATGCGTTCAAGGCGGCCCTGCCCACCTCGGTCGACGAGATCCCGATGATTTCTGCCGTTTGGCCATCCTTCTGGGAGAACGAGATGCCGGGCGCCGCCAGCACCGAACGCAGGTTGTCCACCTGTGGTGTGCGGACGAAGATCCGTTCGGGTTCGATCGAGGCCTTGAGTTCGGCCATGGACACCTCGGCGATCAGCTTGCCGCGTCCGACGATGAGCAGGTTGTCGGCGGTGAGTTCCATTTCGCTCATGAGGTGACTGGAGAGCAGGACGGTGCGGCCGGTGGAGACAAAGTTCCGCAGCAACCTGCGTACCCACCTGACACCTTCGGGATCAAGACCATTGACGGGCTCGTCGAGGATCAGGATCTCCGGGTCGCCGAGGAGCGCCACGGCGATTCCCAATCGCTGGCCCATGCCGAGCGAGAAGCCACCGGCCCGTTTGTGGGCGACATCGGCGAGGCCGACCTGGTCGATCACGATGTCGACGCGGGACTTGGGAATGCCGTGGGTGGCGGCGATGGCGCGGAGGTGGTCGTAGGCGCTGCGCGAGGTCTGGATGGCCTTGGCATCGAGCAAGGCCCCGACAACGGATAGGGGGGCTGGTTGGTCGGCGAAGGGGCGGCCATTCACGGTGACCTGGCCGCTGGTGGGCCGGTCCAGACCAAGAATCATGCGCATGGTGGTGGACTTGCCGGCGCCATTTGGTCCGAGGAATCCGGTGACCGCGCCGGGGCGGACCGTGAATGAGAGGTCGGAAACGGCGACCCGGTCGCCGTATTTCTTGGTGAGTCCGCGTGCTTCGATCATGCTTTCGCCCCTTCGCGATTGGTGATTGCTCCGTGCGCACACCTGGTATGGCCTCATCTTGCTTTGAGGTGGGGGCGAGGGCGTCAATCGCAGGATGGAACTTTCGTGCGGAGGACGTACACCTTTGGTCGTACGAATCCTGGCATGATGACTGCGGAGCGAGTGTTCGTGAGGGGGTGGGGCGCGTGGCGGGCACCCGGCGAGAGCCGTTGGTGAAACGGCTCTCGCGGAGGCCAGGTTGATGAGGGGACATTGCGTGGAGACTGTGCCTGAATCCGTTTCATCGCGCTCGTGATGCGTGCGTGGGTTGCGGCACGGCGGGCGTGACACTCACCTCGCCGCGTTTGTTGGGGCGACCAAACTGGGCGGCGATGACCCGGCAGGCAATGCGCGGTGCGGCCAGGCTGGCGGCCGGTGCGTTCAGGTGCACGACATTGGTGAAGGCCGCCGCGACCTGGTGGTCGGAGCGGGCTGCCTGGTGCAGGAGATGCAGGTAGCGCTGCAGGAACCTCACCTTGCGCGGCAGTTGCTCGGGCGGGAAGAGGAGCGGCAGTTCGCCACCACAGGCGAGGTCCCAGGCGTTGTCGAGGATCGGCGTGATGTCGCGGGTGAATCGCTCGAATAGTCGATCGGTGCCGGTGGCCAGGCAGATGTCCAGCGTCGTGGCTTCCAGCGCGGCCACGCTCATCCCCTGGCCGTAGACCGGTGGGAGCGTGCAGATGGCGTCGCCGAACGGCAGCAGGCCGGATGGGAAGCGGGCGAGACGTTCGACATGATGGCGGGTGCTGACTGGCGTGTGGTAGCGATGGCCTTCGTCGAGCGGGGCAGCGCCTTCGATGACAGCGGCGATATCCGGCAAGGGCAGTGAGCGGGCGAACGCGCGGAACCCATCGAGGTCCAAGGGCGGGTTGTCATTCTCGCGCCCGATGAGCGTGACCAGCCACCGGGCTCCTTCGATGGCAAAGGCGATACCGCCTCGTCGCGAGTCCGGGCCAGCCACGCAGATGAGGGCAATCCGTTCGGGAATGGACGTGTCGCGACGGGCAAAGGTGCGGGACGTGTAGCGCACCCCGGAAGGAATCTCGGTCACCGGTGCGGCCGGGAATCCGGCATCGGCCAGCCAGGTGGCGAGTTGGGAGCCACGTCCCGAGGCATCGATCACGAGGTCGGCTGGTTCGTGGCAGAGTGTGAAGGAATCGTCGCCGCGCTCGGCCAGGCGGACACCGGTGACCCGGGTGCGTTCGGCGTTCCAGCAGAGATTGCGGACTGCGGTGCGGTCCCGAATGGTGACGTTAGGGAGGGCGCCGACGCGCTGGCGCAGCACGCCTTCGAACAGGGCGCGAGTTGCGACGACTGCCGTCTCCCCAGTCGTGGTCTGGAGGTGACGGGCACCATCCTGGAACCAGATGGCGTTGTTGCTGGCATCACCGGCATTGGCACCGAGGGCGACCAGATCGGCCGTGAATCCGGGCACAGCGGCTTCGATGGTGCTGAGGCCGCGGGCGAGGAGAGCGTGGACGTGCTGGCCCTGGGGAACACCCTTGCGCGGGGCGAAGTCGGTGGAGAGGACGTCGCGTTCGAGCATGGTGACCGTGGCAGCGTGGCGGGCGAGGGCATTGGCCGCCAGCAAGCCGCCCATGCCGGCGCCGATGACGACGGCATGCCGGAGTGGTCGATTAGTGTGGTGAAGCTGCTGCCGATTGTCGGTGGCGAGAGTGCCGTGGGGTGAGGTAATGGACGGGGACATGATGCTCCTCCAATGGTGTCTGGGGTGGAGCGGATTGGCTCGTCCGGCGCTGAATACTCCACCTGCAGGCAGGATAGGGGTGGCGCAGGGAACGGCTCATCGGCAGGATTGCCTAATTGGTTGAATTGCTTCACGTTGAGGCGGCCGCTGCGATCCTGGCGTGGTCGATCGAGGTTGAGGGAGTCAATGTGACGAATGGGACACGAAGATGGTCGATGCCAAAGCGACTGATTGAGTGGCTGGCACGGGATGATTGGCGAGGATTGATCACGTCGGTGGCAGCACTCGGTCCCAGCACATTGTTGTTGGTTTGGCTGGATTGGGATCCCGATGTGCCGCAGTGGCTCGTGTACCTGTTGCTGTACTGGACGGTGTGGGGGGCCATGCAAGTGCTCGTGATCGGGCTGGTTCTCGGTCGGGGAGACGCGGAGACCTTTGCGGCCAGGATTCGGCTGTCACAGCCCAAACGGCGCTCGATTTCGCGGGAACTGCTGGATATGGGTGATGGTGCCGTATCGTTGGGCGCTCAGCTGAGCGTGGTGATGCTGGGTCTCACGCTCTACATCTGTGTTACGCCGTCGTTGCGAACGGAAACCGTGGTGATTGTGCTGGCGGCCGTGGCGGTGATCGTCTCATGGCTGGTCACGGCATTCTCCTATGCCGTGGAGTACGCGCGGGCGAACCTGATCCGTCCCGGTCTGGAGTTTCCGGGCGCCGATCCGCCAGGGTTCAGTGATTACCTGTACCTGGCAATTGGCATGAACGCCACCTTCGGTACCACCGATGTGGTGCTGACCCACGCCGACATGCGGCGCCTGGCGATGACGCAGACCCTGATTGCCTTTGCCTTCAACACGGTGGTGGTGGCCCTGCTGATTGCCCTGATCACGACCTCCAGCTGATGTTGGCTGAGTTGGATTCGTGATGTTCGGTGGAGGGGTATCGCGTCGTTATCGGGAGGGAGCAGCGGTCGTCATTCGGGGCATCGAT
>CAZNQC010000149.1:7068-9581 GCA_964574825.1 uncultured Sphaerobacteraceae bacterium
GGCCGAGCCCGGGGTTTGGCGCACCTGGCGTGACTCACCGGGATTTTCGCAACGGTTCACGGGACGATTCAGTGACGACGGCAGAACCATGACCGGGGTTGCCGAACTCTGTGAAGACGGCGTGACCTGGATGGAAGACATGCCATGCACCTACCGGCGCAAGGGGTAGCGGTTCGCTCCCACCTTGCGCCGGTTGCCTGCTGCGCGAGATCAGCCCCTGCTTCCAGCCGACTGCAGGTGTTCGGGGTTGCTGCGACGAGCCGGTCCGCCGGGCTCCACCTCTGGCGTGGATGGGGATTCGGGGTCGGAGGCTGGTTTCCCGGCGCGAGCCGGAAGCCAGCGCGCAACCACCACGACACCGACCACGGTCACGGCGGAGGCGGCCAACGCGGCAATTCCCATCGCATCCAGAAAGGATCCGCGGGCAGCGCTGGCGAGCGCCAGGCCGGGTTCGCCGCCAACTTCACTCGCGATGCGCAGGGCGCCGCCGAGCGAGTCGCTGGCCATGCCGCCGAACGGTTCGGGGAGGTCGCGGGTGACTGGAGTCATCCGATCGGCGTAGACCGTGTTCATGATCGAGCCGATGATGGCGACCCCGAGGGCGCCGGCGACCTGGCGCACGAGATCGTTCATGGCCGAACCGACGCCCGCTTTCGCCTCAGGCACTGCGCCCATCACGGCATCAGTGGCGGGGGCCATGACATTCCCCATGCCGAGGGCGACGAGAAAGATGATGGTGCCGATCACCCAGTATGAGGTGCCGACCTCAAGGGTGGCGAAGCTGGTGAGCATCAGGGCGAGCAGGAGCATGGCGCCCGCCACGACCCTGGTGGTGCCAAATCGTTGAACGAGGTGGTCACTGCGACCGGCCCCGATGGCGATGCCGAGCGCGAGTGGAAGCAGGCGAGTGCCGGCTTCGAGCGGGGTGTAGCCCTTCACGAACTGCAGGTACTGGGTAAAGACGAAGACCGTGCCAAACAGGGCGAAGAAGGTGATGCCGATGGCGCCAGCACCCAGCGAGAATCGACGATCGCGGAAGAGCGAGAAATCGAGCATTGGCTCGGGAATGCGGGACTCCCACCAGGCGAAGAGGCCGATCAGGACAGCTGCACCAGTGAAGTAGCCAATGGTGGAGACCGAGGTCCAGCCGTGGTTGGGGGCCTCGATGATGGCGTAGACGAGCAGGGAGATGGCCGAGATCGACAGGATGCTGCCGGCGATGTCGGGGCGGGGGTGATGAGGATCGCGGCTATCGGGCACCAGCCACCAACCGGCCACGAGCGCGAGCAGTGCGATGGGGACGTTGATCAGGAAGATGCTGCCCCACCAGAACCACTCCAGCAGGAGACCAGCCACGACCGGTCCCAATCCGATACCGAGACCAGCCACGGCCGACCAGATGGCGATGGCCCGGCCGCGTTCCTCGCGGGGAAAAACGTCGATCAGGACGGAGAGGGTGGCCGGCATGATCAACGCGCCGCCGATGCCCATCACGGCGCGGGCCGAGATCAGGGAGTTGACCGATCCGGCGTAGGCGGCCCAGAAACTGGCCCCGGCGAAGATGACGAGCCCGGCCTGGAGGGCTTTGGCGCGACCGTAGCGGTCCCCCAGGGCACCGAGGGTCAGGAGGAGACCGGCGAAGACGACGATGTAGGAATCGACCATCCACTGCAGTTGGGAGGAGGTGGCCTGGAACTCCTGCTGCAGGCTGGGAAGGGCGACGTTGAGGATGGTGTTGTCCAGGCCGATGATGACCAGGGAGAGGGCAAGAATGGCGAGCGTCCACCACCGGCGGCGATAGGCTGGTGAAGACGGGTGACTGTGCGGGAGCGTGGCTGGTGAAGACATGAGGTGAATCCTCAGAGCAGACCGGACAGGCCGGGCGGAACAGAAAACGAACGACCGTTCTTTATAAACATCATATCGATTGATTGGCTGTTGTCAAGAACGAGCGTTCGTTTTAGTATTTCGGCATGCCACGCGTCACACCTGAGCACACTGCTGCTCGCCGCCAACAAATCCTCGATGCTGCCCATGCCTGCTTCCTGCGGGATGGGTTTCACCAGACCACCATGGCTGATATCCAACGGGAATCAGGCCTGTCGGCAGGTGCGATCTACCTCTACTTCAAGAGCAAGGACGACATCATCCTGGGATTGGCGTCCGACATTCTGGAGACGGTCGGAAGCATCCTGCCGGCGGAAATGCCGCAGATCGATGCGCCGCTCGCGCTGCCGCACCTGGTGGCGGGGTTCATTCACAGTGCCGATCGGCTGGACGAGGAGCGCCAGATCTTCCCGATCGTGATCCAGATCTGGGGTGAAGCGATTCGCAATCCACGCCTGCGAGACAGGTTGATGGCCGACCTCGACCAGTTGCGGGCGCGGGTTGAGCGGCTGGTGACCGAGTGGCAGGCGCATGGCGCAATTGCGGCGACTGCCACCCCTTCGGCCACGGCCCTGGCCCTGATCGGGATCGGACAGGCGTACGTGCTGCAACGCACGCTGCTGGGC
>CAZNQC010000150.1:0-9576 GCA_964574825.1 uncultured Sphaerobacteraceae bacterium
TGTCCGGATCGGTTTCGCGCATGATGGTGTCGATATCGTGGCGGGTTTCGACCGCCGTGCCAGTGTGCGGGTGGAGCGAGGCGGCCAGCCCGATCGAACGGCAGTAGTCGCCGATCTGGTTGAGCGCCTCGCCGAGTTGGGCGAGCTGGTCGTCGGAGAGCCCACCATCGGGCCGGGAGCCGCCCTGCAGCACGAAAGCGCTGGCCCCGGCCGCCTTTGCCGCGTCGGCTTCGATACGGGCGGCTGCCTGGTCATCGGCAGCCTTGGCCGGGTCGATCCATTCCTTGAAACAGTAGGCGGCGCTGGTCGGAATACCGTAGCGCTCGACCAGGGCCCGGTAGCCACCGGGTTTGGTGTTCCAGTCAATGATGGTGAAGGCGAACGTTTCGAACGAGCCGTAGCCCAGTTCGGCCGTGTCGCGGTAGGCCGCTTCGGTGTCGCCGGGAATACCCCAGGTAATGCCGGTGTGTCCGATCTTCATGGGTCGCATGTCTCCTGTCTGGATGCGGCTGCGCCGCATGCGCTTCGCGCGGGGACCCTTCGCTAACGCTCAGGGTGACGTTGGGTGGTAGTCAGGCGTCGAACGGGTCGAGGTAGGCGGCCAGTTCGGACCGGCACCAGGCCACCGATTCGGCCAGCCACTCGAAGTAATCCTCATTGGGCGGCATCCAGCCGATCTCGATCGAGAGCACCAGGTCGTCGGCAAAGGTGGAGCGCTCGTGCAGCACCTTCGCCACCTGGTCCAGCTTGCAGTGGCCCCGGCCGAGCGGTGCCCCGACGATCTTGCCGCCGTCGGGCGTCACCGGCGAGATGAACATGTCCTTGAAGTGGGTGGCGTAGCAGACCTCGGCGCAGGCATTGGCGGCATCGAGCGCATCTTCGATGACCAGCGGCGCGTTGCCGGTGTCGAGCTTGATCCCGAAGGCGGGGGAGTTGATTGGCTCCACCACGTAGGCCATCAGGTCTTTGACCCGGTAGTCGGCATGGTTCTCGTAGCCCAGCTTGATCCCCAGTTCCTCGGCAATCTCCACCATTGGCGTGATGGCGGTGCGGATCATCTCCATCTGTCGTTCTTCGGACGGGTCGTCGACAAATCGGTTGAGCGAAAACGGCATCGCCCCGAGTCCAACCGCCTTCACGCCCAACTGCTTCGCGGCGGTGAAGAACTGGCGATGCTCCTCGACCGTCTTTGTCGGGTTCGAGAAGTCTTCCCCCCAGTCCGAGGCCAGCGTGATGTTGTGTTTCGCCAGCAGGTTGCCGATCCGGTCGAGCGCGGCGGGGTCATCAAGGTAGGGGGAAAGATCGCCCTCAATGGCATCGAACCCCATCTCCCGGCAGTGGGGAATGAACCAGCCCAGTGGGTCGTCCATGTCCACAATCGGCCGCTCCCGCCGGGTGAAGAACTGGATCGGGCGACCGGCCGTGCTGGCCCAGGGACGACCGGATTCGTAGTACCGGTGATGGCGGGCGTGGTTGACGAATTCGAAACCGGCAAACCCAAGCTTCATGGAAGACGATCCTTTCGAGTGCAGGGTATCTCGACGATACGTGGCTGACTGGTATCCATGCCAGGATCCTGTAGGGAAGGCCTAGCCGGCAGCCAAACGAGATCTGTCATGAGCGGCATGCCGGTGTATGGCCTTCCTCTTGTCCCCGGCAATCTGTCCCCAATGCCTGCTAGTTCAACTCGATCTCACCGGCGGCCAGCATCGCTTCCAGCGGTGACTCGGCCAGCTCCAGCGGCAGGGTGACGGTCTTGCGAATGCGGGCCGACTGGTAAATGGCGTGGATGACTTCCAGATCCTCGCGGCCGGAGGCGCCGCTGAGCCGGTGCGCGGCGCCGGTTTCCAGCGTCTCGATGATGCCGGCCAGGACCCCTTCGGTCGACCCCTCGTCGGTCACCGGGGGCACGTCCACGGGGGCGCCGGAGTCGAGGAAGACCTTGACCCTGGTCCCATCGGCAAACGGTTCGTCGCCGCTAATCTCGATCCGGCCGAGCGTGCCTTCGATGATGAACCGCTGGTAGCCGTTGCGGGAGAGGGATCCCATTTCCAGGTGACCTCGGACCCCGTTGGCGAAGGAGAGGATGGCCAGGGCACCGGTTTCGACGTGGTGACCGTAGCGCGTGCGGGTGCGATTGAACTCGACCGTGCCCATGCCATCGGGATTGATCTCGCCCATGTTGGTCATGTCGATCGCCCCGAACACCCGGGTGATTTCATCGTCGCCGTTCAGCCAGCGGGTCATGTCGATCAGGTGGGTACCGTCGGTCAGGGCGTCGCCGCGACAGATGCCGTTGATCTGGGTGATCTCGCCAATGGTTCCGGCCCGCATCAACTCGATCGCCTGGTTGTAGCGGGGCAGGAAGCGCCGCTGGTGGTTGATGAACAGCACGCCACCAGCCTGCTCGGCGGCAGCCAGCATCCGGTCCGCCTCGCTCAGATGTACCGCCATCGGCTTCTCGCACCAGACCGCCCTGACCCCGTTGGCGAACGCGAGTTCGGTCAGCTCGGCGTGCAGCGGCGGCCAGGTGCAGATCGAGACGATGTCGGGTTGCTCGGTTGCCAGCATCTCGGCGGCATCGGCATAGGTGGTGGGCACGTTGAATTCGGCGGCGAACGCCTCGCGAGCCGGTTCGAAGATGTCCGAGGCCGCGACAAGATCCACCTGAGGATGATCCGCCATCGGTCGGGCGTGGATGCGACTGATTTTGCCGGTGCCGATCACGGCGGCACGGTACCTGTTGCTCATCGGCGACTCCTGAATCGACATCTATCGATAATCGTTGAAATGGTAGCGGAGCTATTCAGCTTGTCAATGGGCCACGTCAGGAAAACCAGGCGAATGCCAACGTTCGTCATTCAGCCAGGGTAGGGGATCGGGCACGAAACATTCCTTTCAAGGAGCGAGCGGCAGCCTGTGGTGAGCGCAGTCGAATCCATCCGCCCGGTGCGGCCTACACGAAACCCGCGGCCAGCATCGAGATCAGCGGGTTGTCGGGCACGTTGTCCTCCGGAATACGAACCGCCCGGCGCAGGCGCGACGACTCGTAGATGGCCATCAGGATCTCGAGCGTGGTTCGCGCGCTTTCCGCTTCCAGCAGGTGCGGGAGGCCAGGCTGGTCGAGGCAGTCGAGCAGAGCGCTGACCTCGGCGTCCACTGACGACCACTCCGGGTTGGCGTGGAAGTCGGCGGCCGAATACAGCACCTCGGTCTCGGCGCCACGGTGAAGGGTGACGAGGGGTTCATCGTCGTTGGGCCGGTCGCCGTTCAGTACCAGGCGACCGGTAGTGCCGTGGAGCACGATGCGGTGGTAGGTGCCGCCGGTGATGGGCCGGGGAGAGATCGAGATCCGGTCTTTGGCCGTATCACCCATCACCGAACCGGCTCCCAGCAGCAGCCGGGCACCGTTGTCGAAGCCGATCCAGGCCAGGGCGCAGTCTTCGATTTCCTGACCCCAGGCCGAGCGATGCTCGCGGGCGTCGATCTGGCCCAGCACCCAGGCTCCGCGCGGATCGCCCAGGAAATGGCGGACCAGATCGACCGTGTGCGTGGAGTCGACCAGCAGGCTGGACCGCGGATGCCCGAAGGCTTCGACGAAGAGGATCTCACCGATCCGCCCCGCGTCGAGGGCCTGCTTCACCGGTTGGGTCTGGCGGTCGTACCGCCGCTGGTGACCCACGATCAACCGCGTTCCCGCCTCGTTGCAGGCCGCGATCATCTCGTCGGCCGAGGCCAGGTCGAGGGCGATCGGTTTCTCGCAAAGAATCGCCCGCAGTGCCGCTAGCCGTGCGGCATCGATCGTCATTGGGGCGTGCAACTGGTGGTGCGTGCAGATCGAGATGACGTCTGGCCGTTCGGTTTCCAGCATTTCGCGATAGTCGGTGTAGGTGGCCGGAATGCCGAACTCGGCGGCGAATCCGGCGGCCGCTTCGGGAAACAGATCGGCACAGGCCACGAGTTCGGCCCGGGGATCGGCGTTCCAGGCCCGGGCGTGACCGTGGGCCATGCGCCCACAGCCGATGATGGCAGCGCGATACGAAGAATCAGGCATGGCACACCCTCCCGGGAAAGTTGATCGATGTCCACGGCATCATCCGTTGGCGTACTCGTCTGTCAACCGGCTGTCCCGCGATTTGGGCATGAGGTCAAATTTCGTCGTTGCCATGGGGTCCTGTGGATTCCGCATTTCACTCAGGCGGACTCGTTTCTGTTTCCTTGCACCTCGCTGGCCGTTGACAGACCAGAGGGGACATCCTATCGTTTTCAGACTCTCGGTTAGCGATTATCGATGGATGTCAACTATGGCGAAACCTGCCAGTACGTCGCGCCACTCGTCATTCCAGGTCAGTCCCGGTTTGCGCCATGACGTGCGGAACCACCTGCGCAACCAGATCTTCGACGGCACCCTCCAACCTGGAGACCGTATCGTCGAATCCCGCCTCGCCCGTGAACTGGGCATCAGCCAGACCCCTGTCCGCGAAGCCCTGCGCGAACTGGAGCAGATGGGACTCGTCGTCTCCTACCCCAACCGGGGGTCCTCGGTGCGCAAGATCGAGCCAAAGGACGCCGCCGAGATCTACAGTCTCCGCGCCCACCTCGAAGCAATGGCTGTCGACCGCGCCATCGAGCGCATGACCGACGACGACCTCGACACGCTCGACGGCTTCATCGACGGCATGCTGGAGGCGGCGGAACAGGGCGATGCCGAGCGGTTGACCGAACTCGACACCGGGTTTCACGAATTCATCCTCACCTGCGCCGACCACGATCTGCTGTTGCGCACCTGGCAGGGCATTTCGCCGCTCAACTGGACGATGATGACCGTGATTCGCCTCAAGGACCGCAATCTCAACGAACTGGCCGAGCGGCACCGCCCGGTGGTCGCGGCCTTGCGGAACCGTGATGTCGCCGCAGCCGATGCCGCAATCCGGGAGCACGTGATGGTGCTGGGAGATCGTGTGGTGCGGGAACTGGAGCAGAATACCAGCCCGGACCAGGCAGAGGAGGAATCCTGATGGGTCGACTCGACGGAAAAATCGCCCTCGTCACCGGGGGCGGTCGTGGCATTGGCCGTGGCATTTCGGAAACACTCGCCGCCGAGGGCGCGGATGTGGCGGTGAACTACACCGCCCACCCTGACGCTGCCAACGAGACCGTCGCCGCCATCGAGGCGCTCGGTCGCCGCGCGATTGCCGTCCAGGCCGACGTGGCGAATCGTGCCCAGGTCGAGGCGATGGTGGCGACTGTCACCGCGGACCTCGGACCGATCGACGTGCTCGTCAACAATGCCGGGGTCGAAACCATCGTGCCCTTCCTGGACCTCGACGATGCCGAGTGGGAGCGGGTGACCAACATCAACCTGCGCGGACCGTGGACGGTCGGCCAGATCGTGGCGCGCGACATGGTCGAACGCGGCACGAAGGGCGCCATCGTCAACATTGGGTCGATCCAGGCCGGTATGGTCTTCCCCGGCCGCACCCACTACGCCCCCACCAAACGCGGCATCGAAGCCCTGACCACCAACATGGCCGCTGAACTGGCCCAGCACGGAATTCGGGTCAACTGCCTGCATCCAGGCCTGTTCGATACCGACATGACCAGCTGGGTGATGGACAACGAGGAGATCCTGCCGATCGTGCTGGAGAAAATCCCGCTCGGCCGGGCTGCCCAGCCGCACGAAATGGGGCCAGTGGTGGCGTTCATGGCCAGCGACGAAGCCGGCTACATCACCGGGCAGTCGCTCTACGTCGATGGGGGGATGCTGATTCTGTGAGGTATTGCCGGCACATGGGACCGAATGGAATGGAGGACGACGCGTGGGAACTCGCCTGATCGATCTCAGCATGCCGGTGGACAACGGCATGGTCACGTTCCCGAAGATCGTCCAGCCGTCATTGGTGATGGACCAGACCTGGCAGGGCTACGCCGAGGCGATCGGGGCCACCGAATATGGTGTCGACTGGCTGACTGCCACCTATCGGGTGGAACTCAGCGACCATGTCGGCACGCATATGGATTCGTTGCGTCACATGCGCGACGACGCGCCAGGGCCGGAAGGGATTCCGCTGGAATACTGCTACGGTGACGGTGTGGTGCTCGACCTGCGCCACAAGCAGCCGGGCGAGGGCATCAGCCTGGCCGAAATCCAGGCCGCGCTGGATGCCATCGATTACACCCTGAAACCGCTCGACATCGTGTTGATCATGACCGGCGCCGGCGCCTACCAGGACGATCAGCGCTACCTGCGCGACCATCCCGGCATGACCGCCGAGGCCGTCCACTGGCTGCTCGACCAGGGCATCGTGATGATGGGGATCGACGCGATCACCTTCGACCCGCCCGTCTGGGCGATGTTCGAGCGGAAGCAATTCTGGGAGGCCCACCGCGTGATGCGCGAGCGGGAGTGGTATCACCTCGAAAACCTGACCAACCTCGATCAGATTCCCCAGCCGCACGGATTCAAGCTCTCGGTGTTCCCCGTGAAATGGGTCAACACCACCGGCGCCCCGGTCCGCGCCGTCGCCATCATTGAGGAGGATTGACCACGCCAGATTCGGCGCCTTTGCCATTTCGGGGATCGTCGCCCTGCAACCATGGTTCGTAGGGGCCGACTCAATGTCGGCCCGGTACTTACCAACCAACACGCTCGCCATTGGCAAACGTGAGACAGGCCGATCTTGGGCACGAACGACATCATTGGTCCGGCTATCCGTATCAACATCAACTACAAGGAGGGTACACATGATCGTTCTGGCAGCGTACTACTTCGGCAAACCAGGCACCGGCGACACCGTGGCAGAAAGACTCAAGGCCATGGCGGCGGAAGTGAAGGCCACCGAACCCGGTTGCCTGCTCTATCACGCCAACCGCTCGGTGGACAATCCCGACAACTTCCTGCTCTACGAACTCTATGCGGACGACGCAGCCCTGGCCGCCCATCGCGAAACGCCCCACTTCCAGGCCATCGTCGAAGGCGAAATCATCCCCCTGCTCGAGAAGCGGGAGCGTGCCTTCTACGACCAGGTTGTTTCGTAACTCCGTAGATCGACACATCCAGGGCAATCGACGGCCACCGTCGTCCTCCCGATCCACTGTTGTAGGGGCCGACCTCGTGTCGGCCCTGTTCCTTGCAGGGCTCACCTGGCGTGAACGAAGGTGCCCTGTCGTCGCCCGAAGGGACCACGCGGATGAAACTCGTCTCGTTCTCATTGCCGACACCAATTGGCGTGGTCACCCGCATCGGAGCGCAGGTCGACGACCCTGGTCCACGCTATCTCGACCTCAACGCCGCCTATCGGCACTTCCTCGTCAGCATCGACGCCGACCCGGTCGCGGCCCAACGCATCGCCGATGCGATCTTCCCCGCAGCGATGGTCGACTTCGTCGCCAGCGGACCGGTGGGGATGGATTGCGCCACCCAGGCCCTCGCCTTTGCGACCGATGCCACGATTTCCGAGTTGCCGCAGGTCTGGTACGCCCCGGAGTCGGTGACACTGCTGCCACCGGTGCCGAATCCGCCGATGTTGCGCGATTTCATGGCGTTTGAGACTCACCTGCAGAACATCTACCCGGTGTTGGGGCGCGAGATCCCGCCGGTCTGGTACGAGATGCCGGTCTACTACAAGGGCAACGTCCACAGCCTCGGCGCCCATGGCGACGACGTGCCGATGCCCTACGGTGTGCCCGAACTGGACTACGAATTCGAACTGGCGGTCGTGATCGGCAAGGGCGGCAAGGACATTGCACCCGAAGCGGCGATGGACCACGTTTTCGGCTACATGCTCTACAACGACTTCAGCGAACGCACCATCCAGGGACGCGAGATGTCGGTGGGGCTGGGTCCGGCCAAGGGCAAGGACTTCCACAACGCCCACGTCTTCGGCCCGTACCTGTTGACCGCCGACGAGATGCCCGATCCCTACGCCTTGGACCTGATGCTGCGGGTGAATGGCCAGGAACTGGCTCGGGAGACGAGCGGCTCCATTCATTGGAAGATCGCCGACCTGATTGCCCACGCCTCCCGTGCCGAACGCATCGTGCCCGGCGAGATTCTGGGCACCGGCACGGTGGGTAACGGTTCCGGGGCCGAACGCCGCCAACTCCTGCAACCCGGCGACATCATCGAACTCGAAGCAACCGGCCTCGGCGTGCTGCGCAATCGTGTGGTGGCTGGCTAACGCCTCCACTCCAGGTCGCTGCAGCCGCCGCCGCAGTGTACGAACGAGTAATTTCGCCAGACGTGGCGAGAATTCGTCCCTTCGATGCGTTCGATAGATATGGACCACCAATGACGTGGTCCCTTGTAGCGGCCGACTCCATGTCGGCCTGGTTCTCACCCATCAGCAATCCATGCCGACCCGGTCATCACCCAGCAACCGCATCGAAGGAGCCTCCCCACCATGCAGCACCCAGTCCCCGAGCCACTCGCCTGCCACCCGTCTCTTTCCTCAATAACGTACGGGCGGACCTGTCGCGGTCCAGCAGAATGCTTGGCTGAAATGGCGTAGCGACTGTTGTCCGCCCTGTCCGCCCCCACGCATTCTTGCAATTTGCACTAATTGCCACTTCCCTGAATATATCGTTGAGAAAGAGCCCATGGCTTCAACGAACCACGACTTCTTGCCTATTTGCCGTTCTTGCAACGCGATGTTCATGGACGCTGGCCTTCACCAACCACCTACGAACCATTACCCCCATTTCCCCGGGATTATCCCCAGCGGCAGATCGGGGCAAATACGGGTCGAAACAGCCCATGGAATCAACGAATCTTCGATTTATTCCCATTATCCGGGCTCTTTCGTACTTTGCAGGCCGACCCTCTCTGGACGGTCCCGCCCTCTCGGGTATGATGAGCCCCTGAAAACCAGCCGCCCGCACCCCAGGACACCGCCATGGTCAGCATCACCGAGCCCTCCACTCCCGACTACATTCCGAGCGCCTTTCCGCAGAACGACTTCCCCCAGTACGACTGGATCGACAAACCGGCCACGCTCCCGGCCGATGTCTGGACCACCGAAACCACCCACCGCGATGGCCAGCAAGGCGGCTTGCCCCTCACGACCGCACAGAGCCTGCAGATCTACGACATCCTCTGCGGCTTCACTGGCACTTCCGGCGCCATTCGCCAGGCCGAATTCTTTGTCTACCGGCCCTCCGACCGCGAGGCGTTGGAAGGCGCGCTGGAGCGGTATCAGGGTGGGGCGCCGATCGAACCGACGACCTGGATTCGGGCGGCCGCGAAGGATGTCGAGCTGATCAAGGCCCTCGGTATCCGCGAAACCGGCATGCTCGCTTCGATTTCGGACTACCACACCTTTCACAAGTTCACCCCGGGCGGACGCAATCAGGCCGCCACCGCCTATCTCGACGCTGCGCGGCTGGCGCTGGAGAACGGCATCCGGCCGCGCCTCCATCTGGAAGACGCCACCCGCGCCCCGATCGACTTCATCATCGAGTTCGTCGAAGCGGTGCGGGAGATTGCCGCGCCGTACGGTGACGACCTCCGCCCGAAGTTCCGCGTCTGCGACACGATGGGCCTCGGCCTGCCCTACGACGATGTCGAGGTACCGCGCT
>CAZNQC010000151.1:0-9512 GCA_964574825.1 uncultured Sphaerobacteraceae bacterium
TCTCAGATCAGTCCTCATCGTCGCCCACGTAGCGCAACGTCTCCCGGTCCACCACGCGATCGGTGAAGAGGATGCCGTCGAGGTGGTCGATCTCGTGCTGGAAAACCCGCGCGAGATAGCCTTCCGCCTTCACCCGCACCGGCTTGTTGTCCATGTCGACCGCCTTGACGGTGATCGCATCGAACCGGGACACCTCGCCAACCCAGCCTGGAATGCTCAGACAGCCTTCGAGACCCACTTGCTCGCCATGTCCGCGTACGACCTCGGGGTTCACGAGCCGGTAGGTGATCTCCCGCTCCTCATCCGAGTCGTCATCCTCTTCGGCGGCCTGGTACCGAATGACGATCAGGCGTCTTGTCACCCCAACCTGCGGGGCCGCCACCGCGACACCACCTGCCTCGGGAAGCATCTCGTACATGTCATCGGCCAACTGGCGAATGCTGTCGTCGACCCGCTTGATGCTGGTTGCCTTCTGGCGCAACCGGGGATCACCCTCGAACACGATTTCCAGAGCCATTGCCGCTCTCACTCCCAACCCAACTTCACGCCTCTGCGCGCCGACAAACATCCATCAACAGAAAATGGTCCGCTTCCATTGCACGAACGGGCCCAAAGTCCTGACGCGTACCCTCTCACCAGAGTCAGTACTGTAGTCCTGGGCAACCTGCGAAGGCAGCTTCCTCGGGCACTATCTGGTTGCCGTATGGGCTTCCTTTTGGGGCTGGCCGTGACCAACCATTCAGGAACCACATACCCCGCGCCTGACGCATCACAGCATACTTTGCGGGTCAATATCCACAATCCAGCCCGGACGCATCGGCAAATCGTCGAGTAGCTTGTCCATGTCTCGCGATCGCAGGACAACCTGCCACTGGTAGTGTCCGCGCACCCGGGCCTGAAAGGCCGGGGTCGGCCCGAGGATGTCCAGCGACACGCCACTCGCGCGAGCGTGGCGGGCGATCTCCCGAGCCATCATCTCCGCCTCGATCGCCGCCGCCTGCTCCTTCTCGTGCCGGTAGAGGTAGCGAGCCAGGCGGACAAACGGTGGAAAGAAGTGCCGTTCCCGGAAGTCGATCTCCTCGGTGTAGAAGGCATCGTAGTCGTGCCGGGAGGCGGCTTGAATCGCGTAGTGATGGGGTGTGTAGGTCTGGACGACCACCTCGGACCCGGAGCGACGGCGACCGGCCCGGCCCGCCACCTGGGTCAGCAACTGGAAGGTCCGCTCGGCCGAGCGAAAATCCGGCAGGTGCAGCATGGAGTCCGCCTGCACCACCCCAATCGCCGTCACCCCCGGCAGGTCGAATCCCTTGGCCACCATCTGCGTGCCGACCACGATATCGACCTCGCCTTGCTCGACCCGGGCCAGCATCGCCTCGTAGCCACCCTGCCTGCGAATCGCATCCTGGTCCCATCGCATCACGCGCGCCTTGGGAAAGGTCTTCCTGACCTCATCCTCGACGCGCTGGGTGCCCGCGCCAAAGAAGTCGAGCTGCCCGCCGCAATCAGGGCAGGCATTCGGCGGCGGCTCACGATGGTCGCACCGATGACACACCATCTGATGCCGGTCCTGATGGAAAACCATCGGGATATCGCACATCGCGCAGGTGATGCGGTGCCCACAGCGCCGGCAAAGCACCACCGTGGCCGTTCCGCGCCGGTTGAGGAGGATGATCGCCTGTTCACCGCGCTGGAGGGCCGTTCCGGCGACATCACGCAGTTCCCGGGAGATGAGGCTGGTATTGCCCGCCTGCAATTCCATCGTGCGATCGACGATCTCCACCGCCGGCAGTTCGAGCGACGATTCACGCTGCGGGCTGGCCAGCGGGTTGACCCGGTCGCGCAGTTCAATCAGACCGTACTCGCCCCGCCGCGCCTTCCACATCGACTCCACGCTCGGCGTGGCGCTGCCCAGCACGAGCGCCGCTCCCGATTGCTCCTGCAGGAACTCGGCGAGCGCCCGGGCGTGATACCGCGGCTCGGTATCCTGCTTGTAGGTCGACTCATGCTCTTCGTCCAGCACGATCAACCCCAGATTGCGGACCGGCGCGAAGAGGGCCGAACGGGGACCGACCACCACCCGAAACTCACCAGCGGCAATCCGCTGCCAGGTGTCGTAGCGCTGGCTGTCGGTGAAGCGGGAATGCAGCACGGCGACCTGACCGGGGAAGCGGTCAATAAACCGCCGGACAACCTGCGTCGCCAACCCAATCTCCGGCACCAGCACGATCGCCGACTTGCCTTCCCGCAGGCACCACGCCACCCCCCGCAGGTACACCTCCGTCTTGCCGCTGCCGGTGACCCCAAACAGCAACTGGGGACGCGGGTCCCGCCCCGTAAGAGCCTGTTCAACCGCCGACCACGCTGCAACCTGCCCGGTCGTCAGGGACGGTGCCGGGGCGGGTTCTGGCGGCCGCACCTCGTCCCGCGAACGCTCGACGATCTCGATCAGTCCACGAGCGGCCATTGCCTGCAGGGTCGCGGCATCCGCCTCCACCCGCTCGCGAAGGACGGCCAGGGGTACCAGGTCGCTGGCGCCCTCCCTCCGGTAGCGTTCCAGGGCGAAGAGTTCGTCGATGATGGCGAGTTGCCGGCCGGAGCGCCCATCATAGCGTTCGGCGGCGGGGAGCAGCCGCACCAATCGCTCCAGGCGCGGACCGGGCGTGTGATGATCGACCCGGATCTCGATGGACACGAAGTCCTGCTCCTCCAGGCGAGCCATCACCGTGGCCAACGAGGAGCCGAGCGCCGCGCGCAACTGCTCAATCGACCGTTCGCCATGCTCGGTGAGAATCGTCAGCACCTTGCGCTGGGCGGGCGTCGCGGTCTCCATCGCCTCCTCACCGGCCGGAGTGATGCGGTAGACCTCGTGCAAGCGAGTTTCCAGGCCGGGCGGCAGGAACTGGGCCATGGCTGCGTAGAGCGTGCTGGCCGTTTCCCGCGCCAGCCACTCGGCAGCCAGGCGCCGATCTGCCGGCAGGATCACCCGTGGCTCGGGAATGGCGTGCAGTGGCCGGGTGGCGAACGTCGGAGCCTCATCGCTGATCGCAACGACAAAGCCGGTCAGGAACCGTTTCCGAACGGGCACGAGCACCAGCAAACCAGGTTCCAGCCCTTCGGCCAGGTGCAGTGGCACTTCGTACGTCAAGACGCCGCGGCCACTACCCGGCCCCAGGCGAGAGACCGCCACCTCCACGTATCGGCCGACAGCGGTCCGCTCGCTCTCCGCCACCCTTTGCTCCTGCTCGCGGTTCATCCCGTATTGCGGAGGCCACCCGCAATGCCGTTGACGGCGAGGTGGAGGGTATCGACCACGTCCTGGTCGGACGGGTCGGCCCGCAACCGGTTCAGGAGTTCGATTTCGATGTAGGAGAGCGGATCGACGTAGGGATTGCGCCGGTCGATCGATCGTTGGAGCACCGGTTCCGATCCCAGCAGGCGATCTTCACCACGGATTGCCAGCAGCGACTCCACGGCCAGGTCGAACTCGGCCCGAATCCGGCCCCAGACTCGGTTCCGGATCGCATCGTCCTGCACCAGGGCGACGTAGCGTTCGGCAATCAGCATGTCGGCCTTGGTCATCGCCAGTTCGGCGTTTGAGAGCGTGGCCCGGAAGAACGGCCACGACTCCGACATCTCACGCAGGACGTCGAGTCCGTCCCGTGCGATACCTTCGCTGAGCGCCGAACCAAGCCCATACCAACCCGGCAGGATGATGCGGGCCTGGGTCCAGGAAAAGACCCACGGAATGGCCCTGAGATCCTGGATCTGGTTCGACACGGTCCGCTTGGCCGGTCGCGAACCGAGTTGCAGCCGGGCGATGGCGTCAATCGGCGTCGCTTCGTGGAAGAACGTGATGAAGTCGGGATCGCCGTAAACCAGGTCGCGGTACACCTCGGACGACCGGGTGGCCATCCGATCCATCACCACATCGAACTGCGGAACGTCCCGTTGCAGGCGGGGATTCTCGATATCGGCCGAGCGAATCAGGATCGCCCCCAGCGCCAGCTCCAGTTCGCGGTGGGCAATCGGCAGGGTCGAATAGCGGGCCGAGATCACCTCGCCCTGCTCCGTCATCTTGATCCTGCCCTCCACGGTGTGCGGCGGCAGCGCCTGGATCGCGACGTTGGTCGGGCCACCGCCGCGCCCAACCGATCCACCGCGGCCGTGGAAGAAGATGAACGGCACATCGCGGCTGGAAAGCGTCTCGGCCAGGTGGGATTGTGCCCGCTGCAATTCCCAGGTGGAGGCGAGATAGCCAACATCCTTGTTGGAATCGGAGTAGCCGATCATGATCTCCTGCAGCCCGCCGGCGGCTTCCAGGGCGGTACGGTACTGCGGAATGTCCAGCAACACCGCCATCGTCTCCGACGAGTCCCGCAGGGTTGCGCCCTCTTCGAACAGCGGCGCAATCCGCAAGCGGGCATCCTCCCCTCCGGGACCTGCCAGCTTGGTCTCCTTCATCAGCAGGAGGACTTCCAGCACATCCGACGGCGACTCGGCGCCGGAGATGATCCACGTCTGGATCGCTTCCGGATACTCGTAGTTGACCAACCAGCGCACGGTGCGGAAGGTCTCGATCACCTGGCGGGCATCGGGTTCGAGCGAATCGAGATCGATTGGCACCAGGGGACGCCGGGAGTCGATCTCATCCAGCAGCAGCGCCCGCCGAGCGTCTTCGTCCAGTCCCAGGTAGTTGGGTTCGACCCCGGTGACGGCAAAGACGTTGTGCAATGCCATCTCGTGGCGGCGCGAATGGTCCCGTATGTCGAGGGTCGCGAAGGTGAAGCCGAAGACTTCCGCCAACCGAATCACGTCGTACAGGTCACCACCCGTGATCATGCCCGCCGATTGCTCGCGGAGTGACTGCTCGATCAGGCGCAGGTCCGCCACGAGGTCGGCCGCACACCGATAGGCGTGCTCCTGCCGGTCCCGGGTTGCCCGCAACCGCTCGCGCATCAGGGTCACGAGTTGCCGGTAGGGTTCACCCAGGTTGATGCGTTCGAGTTCGGTGGCCAGGTCGGGAAACATGGCCCGGTACTCGGTGAGTCGCGGCTCCAGCACCGTTGCTTCGCTGGTCATCAATTCGGAAACGGAGAGCCGCCCGGAAAGGTTCGTCAGGCGCACGTCCAGGTACCCAATCGCCGCCGCCGACATGATCTGGAGCGCTTCGATCGTCACCTCTGGTGTCACGAAGGGATTGCCGTCGCGGTCACCGCCAATCCAGGAACCGAAGGTGAGGAACGGCGGAACGGGAATCTCCTCGCCGGGATACGCCTCGGCCAGCGCGTCCTCCAGGTCACGGTAGATGTCGGGAATCACTTCCACAAGCGTCGACCCGAAATAGACGAGCACAGCCCGAACCTCGTCGAGCACGGTTGGCGTGGCGACTCGCAGTTCGTTGGAGGACCAGAGTTCGGCGATCGTGGCCGCAAGCTGCGTCCGGGCGCGGGAGAGTTCCGGCGGCAACGCCTGGCGTTCGTCAAGCTGGCGAATGATCGAGAAGATCCGAGCCAGTTTGTCGATCACGGTGCGGCGGCGAGCTTCGGTCGGGTGCGCAGTCAGCACCAGCCGGACATCAGCCCCGGCCAGCATCTCGCGAATCTCGTCGGCCGTCACCCCGCGACGATGCAGGCCCAGAATCGCCTCGCGGATCGACCCCCGGCGCGGTTCCTCCGGCTCGGCATGTTCGCGCCGCGCGAGGCGGCGGATCCGCTCGTTGTCTTCCGCCAGGTTGATCAGTTGGAAGTAGTTGGTGAACGCCCGGATCAGGATCCGGAGTTCGGCCGTGTCTGCGCCGTGGATAATCGCTTCGAGTTGATCGCTGGCTCCGCCCGAACCGCCCCGTAGATCCTTGGCCAGGCTCCGCACCTCTTCTTCCAGGGCAAAAGCCTCATCGCCGGCGAGCGACGTGATGACCTCACCAAGCAGGCCAGCGAGAAGATAGATGTCGTCGGACAGCGTGCGGTCGTATCGTGCCGCTCCATCCCGTCGTACCGCTGCTGTCATGATTCCCTGCATACTCCCCAAAGTCCGGCTACGCTCTGCTGCAACATTGCCACAAACAGGCGACGATTACACGAGCAGGTTCCTGGTCCAGGCGGCCCGGACGCGAATTCAACCCGGATTTGGGCCGTCTGCCCAAGACCCCCAACGTTCTGGCTGCACATGGCACAAGATTCCACCGCCAACCAATCATTGCTCCGGCGCTGGGCCGCATTCGTCGTCATCCGTCCGCTGGTGGCCGTGGCGGTGCCATGCCTGGTGGCGCTCCTGCTGCTGCCGGTGGCCGCCAGTTTCCAGGACCGCCTCTCGGTCGGTGGCTGGCTTCCCACCGCTGCCGAGGCCGTCACGGTCGACCATCGGCTGGACGATGAATTTGGTCGTCATACCACCGCGCACTACCTGGTGTTCAAAGACCCGGCTGGCGAACTGACGGTGGACGACACCGGTTTCCAGCGCGAGATGGCCCGGACCCTCGCAAATCTGCGCCAACTCCCCGGCGTGACATCCGTCATCACCTGGCAGTCGGTGCCGAGCGAAGACTTCGCGGCCACATTGGTCTCTGCCGACCGGCGCTCGACCATCGCCATCGTGAACGTGGATACCGATGTGCGAGTGGCCGCATCCGAGTTCTCCGCGCTGATGGCAGTCGTGGACGACTCCACGCTCAACATTGATGTAGCCGGATGGCCCGCAATCACGAGTGACTTCCAGCACCTCACCACTCGCGATCTGGCCCGGGCGGAGGCGATTTCCCTGCCGCTGACCATCCTGCTGCTGGTGGTCATTTTCGGCGGGTTCACGCTGGCCGGGCTGCCGCTACTGGCCACCATCCTGGCCATCATCCCCACGCTCGCCGGTATCGCCCTGCTCGCTCACCTGATGGAAACCAGTGTCTTCACCGTCAACCTGGTCCTCATGCTGGGGCTGGCGATCGGTATCGACTACGCCCTGATCCTGGTCAACCGCTACCGGGAGGAACGGGCCCGGCACGATCCAGCTACCGCACTGACCATCGCGCTCGAACATGGTGGGAGAACGATCATCACCAGCGGCGCGGCGGTGATGACTGGTCTGGCTGGCCTGCTCGTGATCGGCACCCCCGCCGCGATCTCAACCGCCCTCGCGGCTGTCCTGGCCGTCCTCTGCAGCGTGTTGACGGCACTCTCCGTCGTACCAGGCGTCCTGGTGTTGCTCGGCCGCCGCGTCGGTCCGCGCCGACCGGGCCGCGTCTTCACCGATGCACCTGGCAGCTGGTGGACACGCTGGTTCGATGTCATTGCTCGCCGCCCCGCCCTGATCCTGCTGGTGTCCCTGGGCATACTCGGCATCTGCGCGTTGCCAGCCGCCGGCCTGCAACCCAGCATGCCCTCGATGGAGACAATCCCGGCCAACCAACCTTCGCGCCAGGCGCTCAACCAGATCGAGCAGGACTTTCCTGCCATTTCCCTCTCCCCGGTCACGGTGATCGTCGAACCCCTGCGCGGTCTCGAGATGACATCGCGGCGCAACCTCGAACGGCTGGACGAGTTTGCCGATCACCTGGCCACCATGGACGGCGTGGCCAGCGTGACAACCGTGTTTTCATTCGTGCCGGACTCAACCACACCGGCACTGGTGGCGAACACAATTGCCCTCGAACCCGACGCGATGCGAATCGCCCGCCCGTATCTCTCCACCCACGGCGCCGTGATCGAGATCGGACTCGACTCCCGATTGTCAGCCGCGGAGGCTGAAGACTTCGTGCGAGATCTCCGCGCCAATGCCCGGTCACTGACGAACGGAGATTTCAGTATCGTGGTTGGCGGCGAGGCAGCGACCGGCATCGACTTCATGACCCACCTGCAGGAGCGGCTGCCATGGACAATCGGGGTCGTGATCGGGTTGACCGCGCTGGTGCTCTTCGTCCAGTTCCGCTCGATCGTCCTGCCGCTCAAGGCCATCGTCCTGAACTCTCTCGCCCTGCTGGCGGCGTTCGGCCTGGTCGTCGCCATCTTTCAACATGGTTGGCTGCCCGGCATCCAGGCGACCGGCACGACCGTGGTGATCGTGCCGGTCCTGATGTTCTGCTTCCTGTTCGGCCTGAGCATGGACTACGAGGTGATCATCCTCTCCCGCATTCGTGAGGCCTGGCTGGAATCGGGCGACAACCTGACCGCCGTCAACCTGGGCATGCGTGGCTCGGCCGGAATCGTGACGAGCGCTGCCACGATCATGGTCGTGGTGTTCGCGGCCTTCGGCACCAGCGACCTCGGCCTGATTCGCGAGCTTGGCGTTGGCCTGAGCCTGGCCGTGCTGCTGGACGCTACCCT
Organism: uncultured Sphaerobacteraceae bacterium; assembly: GCA_964574825.1. Lineage (GTDB taxonomy): Bacteria > Chloroflexota > Chloroflexia > Thermomicrobiales > UBA6265 > JACCYX01. The sequence goes on from CAZNQC010000151.1 coordinate 8,313, forward strand.
GATTCGCCTGGTGGCGTTGCCCGCAGCGATGGTGTTGATGGGAAACTGGAACTGGTGGTTGCCGGGCCGGCTCGGCCCGAGCCGTCGCGCGACCAGCCTGGAGGAACCCGCATGAGCGTTTCGATTCGCCGGGCGACCAGTGCCGATGCCCCCGCGCTTCACGCCCTGCGCTCCGAGGCCAGTGCCCGTCGCTATCAGCCTCTGCAGCAGGTCTCGCTCGAAGCCCTCACCAAAACGCTCACACAACGGGCCAGCGCTCTGCTCAATGCCACGTTGCAACACAAGGTGCAATTCGTGATCGAGGCCGAGGGGCAACCGGCTGGCTGGGTGACGCTCGATGTCACCAGCCGGGAGCACGGTGTCGGCTCGATCGGCTACACGGTGGGCGAAGCGTTTCGGGGCAAAGGCATCGCCACCACCGCCGTTCGCCAGGTCACCGACCTCGCGTTCGACCCCAACGGCGTCGATCTTCAGCGGCTTGAAGCCGTGGCAGCGGTCCAGAATTCCGCCTCGCGCCGGGTGCTGATCAAGGCCGGGTTTCGCGAGGAAGGCATCGCCCGGGGTCTCCTGGTGATCGACGGTGTCCGGGTCGACCACGTCCGCTTCGGGCTCCTGCGATCAGATCGGAATCTGTGATTCCGCACGCCGGCCCAACAGCCGTCCAGGTCCTGGTGCTCACTGTCCGCAGTGTACGAACGAGCAATCTCGCCGCAGGTGGCGAGATTTCGCCTCCTCGATGCGTTCGATAGGTAGACGCGTCTCGCGGCTGCGCCAACCGTCCATCCCCTGCACCCCGGATCCAGGGAAAAAGAGGGGAAACGAGCACCCGTCTGACCTTGTCGAATCAACAGAAACAGTCCTTCGCCCCGTTCCCGGTTGTCCGAAGACCAGTCGCCGGCCCGAACCACTTACAGGAGGTCCCATGGTCACCACCACTCGTCCACTTGGCTCACATCTCACCACCCGTCACTTACGAACCATAACCCCTATTCCCCGGCATTCCCCCGCCCGGCCGATCGGGGATAATTCAGGCCGAAGAAGCCCATGAAATCAACGAATCTGGAGTTAACCCCATTTTCCCCAGGCAGGATCGCGTTCAGAGCTTGATCCAGGAGGGAACTCTCAGCATGGCCTTGTACGGGCGGACCTGCCGCGATCGGGCACGAAATGTCCCGTACAGGAATCGAGCGGCTGTCGTCC
>CAZNQC010000152.1:0-9500 GCA_964574825.1 uncultured Sphaerobacteraceae bacterium
AAGCCGAGTTCGACGTAACGCCGGGAAATGTCATCGAGATGGTCTGGCATGGTCGGGGTAATCCTGCGGTAAGGCGCGGCGGTTCAGTGCTTGAACGATACCGCACGGGGACAGTCTCGCTACGCGTGCATGGCACGGGCATTGCCGACGCAAAAGGGGGTTGCGCTGGAGCTCTGAGGCCGCTAAAGTGGGCTAATACGCATTAGCTCAGTCGCTTTAGCAGGATTTGCCCGCCCAGGGGGTGTTCGGTGACCCGTGCGCGACGTCCAACCCAAACTGATATCGCACGAGCTGCCGGGGTGTCGCCGGCGGTCGTGTCGCTGGTGATCAACGGCCGCACCAACGGCAAGATCCGCATCAGCGAGGAAACCCAGACCCGGGTGCGGCAGGCGGTGCGGGACCTTGGGTATGTGCCCAACCTGGCTGCCCGCCAACTCGCGGGGGGACGCAACCACCTGATAGGCGTCTTCACCTACGAGCCGGTGTTTCCGCTGGGCGAGGGCAATTTCTACTATCCCTTCCTGGTCGGCATCGAGGAACAGGCCGAGGCCCTGGGTTACGACCTCCTGCTGTTCACCCGGAATGACCGGGAGACCGGCCGGCGCATGGTCTACCGGGAGGGGATCAATGCCCTGCAGACAGCAGATGGGGCCGTACTCCTGGGGACCAACGAGGATCGCGCCGAACTTTCTCGCCTGGTTGCCGAAGGGTTCCCGTTCGTGTTCGCCGGGCGGCGCGAAGTCGATGGCGAACCCCTGGTCTACGTGGGCGCCGATTATGCCAGCGCCGCGGTTGAGGTGATCGACCATCTGGCCGGATTTGGCCATACCAACATGCTCTACCTAACCGACCAAGGCGGCCTGAGTGAATCGAGCCTGGATCGCCGTGATGGTGTGCTGCGGGGAATGCGCCAGGCCGCCATTCCCGACCCGGAGGACCGTGTCATCGCGATCACCCCGTCGCTGCTGGACGGGGAGCAGTTGCTCTCCTGGCTGTCCGCCGGCGTGACCGCGTTGGTCGTCCAGTCGCTCGTACTGGCCCAGGCCGTGTTGCGGGTGGCTTCCTCACGCGGGCTCCAGGTTCCGGCCGCCTTCTCGCTCGCGGCACTCGGCAATTCCCACGAACGAGTTGACGACGACGGCACCATCACCTCGATCGACATTCCACAGCGCGAAATGGGTGCCGGGTCCGTGCAACTGCTGGTCGATCTGCTCGACCACCCCGAAACCATGACCACCAAACAGGTGCTGTTGCCGTGCCGGCTTCGACGCGGCCGCACGGTTGGACCTGTTCCCCAATCTGCCATTGCTGGCACATTCCAGCCCTGAATTCGCGAAAGGAGGTTCCGGCTTCGCGTCGTTCGCAGACTCGATCGCACAAGGAGACAGATCCATGACTTCGCGATACCCGTCTCGATCGTTCCTCTCGCACGCAGGATCACGGCGTGGCCTGCTCAAGGCCGGTGCCGGGGCGACCCTGGCTGGCGGCATGCTGTTGCCGCAGGCCGTGCGAATCGCCTCGTCGCAGGACAATGCCGTCACCATTCGGTACTGGAACTGGTGGGATGTCGGGCGCCAGGCGCTGATGGACGAAATCATTGCCGGTTTCCAGGAAGAGTTTCCGAATATTACCGTCGAGAACGTGCCCCAAACCTGGGATCGGCGCGACGAGGTGGTGGTGACTGCCATGGCAGGCGGCGATCCGCCCGAAGTGCTGATGGCGACCCGCCAGGAGATCGTGCGCTTCGCCGACAGCGGCGCGATCATCCCGATCGATTCCTACGTCGAATCTTCCGGCATCGACCTCGCGGCCTACTACGAGTCCGAGATCGCCTCGATGTGGTGGAAGGATCAGTTGTATGCCCTGCCGATGCCAACGGCTGGTGGGGAAACGGGCATCTACTTCTACAACACGCGGTTGTTCGAGGAAGCCGGACTCGATCCTGCGGCGCCTCCTGCCACCTGGGACGAACTCGATGCCGCTGCCGAAGCCCTGACCATCCTCTCGTCCGATGGCGCCATCGAGCAAATGGGCGTCAACCTCGGCGTCAATTACACGGCCTTCCTGTCGCAGCTCTACTGCAACAACGGCACGCTCTATTCCGACGACCTGAAGACCGTGACGTTCAACAGCGAACAGGGCGTGGAAACGCTGCAGTGGCTCCTCGACTTCGTCAATCGTCACTACGGCGGCCAGCAGGCGGTGCTCGACTGGGACACGGCCGTGCAACCGGGCGAAGACCGATTCCATCAGGAACGCCTGGCCATCCAGTTCCAGAACGTCTCCCAGTTCTTCCATATCAAGGACAAGGCTCCCGACGTCCAGTACAACGTCAGCTTCCGTCCCTACAACAGCAATAACCCCGAGGCGAAGTCCCAGGGTGTGGCTGCGATGACGTTTGGCTGGGGATACATCATTCCGGTTGGGCTCGAGCCTGATGTGGAGGCGGCCGCGTTCGAGTTCGTCAAGCGGATTACCTACGATGATTCGGGAGCCTGCTGGTTCATGCTGCAGCAGGAGCGGCCCAGCCCGCTGATTGCCTGCAACGAGAACCCCGAATACGCGGAACTCAACCCGCATTGGGACAAGGTGCAGCAGATGCTGGAAACCGATGTCTCGGTTGGTGTCGTTCCGGTCCAGAGCCAGGTCTTCTCCACGTTGATGGACTACGTCGATCTGGTTGGGTTTGAGGAGATGAGCCCCCAGGAAGGACTCGATATGGCCGCCGAGGAAGCCCAGGCCATTCTCGATGAATTCTGGGCCAATGCGTCATGAGCGGAGGCATTCTGCCATCCGCCAGTGACCGCATGGAGGGCGCCCACGCGCCCTCCATCTCCCGGGTCCCACTCACCTGGCGCATGCGACGGTATCTCGGCTACGTCTTCATCGCGCCGTGGTTGATCGCGTTCCTGGCCTTCGACCTCTTTCCCACCGTCTCTGCCTTCTACTACAGCTTCACCGACTGGAACGTGATATCGAAACAGAGCAACTGGGTTGGAATCGACAATTACCAGAAGATGTTCACGGGTGACCGTTTGTTCTGGAAGTCGGTCAACAACACGCTCTACTACGTCGCGTTCTCGGTGCCGCTCGGGGTGGTAGCGGGCTTCGTGCTGGCGCTGCTGCTGAATTCCAAGGTGCGGTTCCAGGGGTTGTTTCGCACCATGTTCTACCTGCCGGCCGTGGTGCCGACCGTGGCGGCAACGATGGTCTGGCTGTGGATTTTCGATACCCGGAACGGTCTCCTCAACTGGGCCATTGGCCTGGTGGGCGTGGGGCCGATCCGCTGGTTGACCTCGCCGGACTACAGCAAGCCCGCCCTGATCATCATGAGCCTCTGGAGTATTGGCGGCGGCATGGTCATCTATCTGGCTGGCCTCCAGAACATTCCCCAGGACCTGTACGAGGCGGCCGACGTTGATGGCGCCAGCGGCTGGAGCAAGCTGTTCAACATCACCATTCCGCTGATGACACCAACGATCTTCTTCAACCTCCTGCTGGGCCTGATCGGGTCATTCCAGGTCTTCAATGCCGCCTTCATCATGACCGGTGGCGGCCCGGTCAACAGCACCCGGTTCTACATGCTCCACCTCTACGAAAAGGCCTTCCAGGACTCGCAGATGGGATATGCCTGCGCCATGGCGGTGTTGCTCTTCCTGGTGGTGCTGCTGATCACCATATTCGTCAACTGGACCTCGAAACGGTGGGTGTTCTATGGCTAACCCGATGCAGCATCCCCTGGCAGACGCTGGTGCGGGAAGGTGGTTGCCATGAGTTTCTTCGGCAAGCGGTTCGAACCCGGCATGCTGGTGATCTATCTCGTGCTGATTGCCGGGGCGATCGTCTGCATGACACCCCTGGTCTGGACGTTGTCCACCTCGCTCAAAACCGTGCAGCAGCTCAGTGAGTGGCCACCACAGTGGATTCCGAATCCGGTGGCCTGGAGCAACTACAGTGAGGCCCTCACCATCCTGCCGTTCGAACGGTACTTCCTGAACACGATGGTGCTGGTGGTGGCCGCGGAATTCGGGGCGCTGATCACGTGCTCGTTCGTGGCCTACGGCTTCGCCCGGCTGGATTTCCCAGGGCGGGAGCCGCTCTTCCTGCTCCTCATTTCCACCATGCTGATGCCATACATCGTACGGCTGGTGCCGCTGTTCGTCTTCTACGGCCAAATCGGCTGGCTTGGCACGTACCTGCCGCTGGCGGTGCCGGATCTCCTGGGGCGCAATGCGTTCTACATCTTCCTGCTGCGGCAGTTCTTCCGCAGCATTCCGAACGAACTCTCCGACGCGGCCCGCATCGACGGCGCCAACGACTTCCGGATCTGGTGGTCGATGATTTTGCCGCTCTCGAAGCCCGTGCTCGCCACGGTCGGCATCTTTGCGTTCCAGAGCACGTGGGACGATTTCCTGGGGCCGTTGATCTATATGGCGCAAGACCCAAAGATGCGAACGCTGGCGGTCGGTCTCTATCAGTTCCGCAACACGCCGGGAGGAGACAACCTGATGCCATATCTCATGGCCGTGTCGCTGGTGATGATGTTGCCGATCCTGTTCATCTTTGGCTTCGGTCAACGGTACCTGGTGCGGGGAGTGACCATGAGTGGCCTGAAGGGATAGCCCTCTGGCTGCGTTCCATCCATTGAACTCAGGCGAAGGAGAATCCTGTAGTCATGCGAGAAGCACAGACCGATATCCTGATCGTTGGCGCCGGCCTTGGTGGGGTGGCTGGCGCGCTGGCCGCGTTGCGCCTCGGCAAGCGTGTCATCCTGACCGAAGAAACCGACTGGATTGGCGGTCAGCTGACGTCCCAGGCGGTGCCACCTGATGAGCATCCGTGGATCGAAATGCATGGCTGCACCGCCACCTATCGCGATCTGCGGAACCGCATTCGTGACTGGTATCGGCGCAACTACCCGCTGTTGCCCCCGCACACGCACGACCCCCGGCTGAATCCAGGGGGAGGGTACGTCAGTGCGCTCTGCCACGAACCCCGGGCCGCTCTCGATTCGATGCATGAGATGCTGGCCCCGTGGCTCAGCAGTGGCAACCTCACACTCTGGGAAGAGACGATTCCGGTGGCCGTTGAAACCAACGGCGATCGAATTGCCTCGGTCACCCTGCGCCACCTGGCCACGGGCGACGAGACGATGGTGCAGGCTGCCTATGTGCTGGATGCCACCGAACTTGGCGACCTGCTGGAACTGGCCAACGTGGAGCATGTGATCGGCACGGAAGCCCAATCCGAGACGAACGAACTGCACGCTCCAGCCCAGGCAGACCCGCTCGATCAGCAGGCGATTACCTGGTGCTTTGCCGTCGATCACCTGCCGGGCGAAGACCATACGATCGAGCAACCGGCCCAGTACGACTTCTGGAAGACCTATCAGGCCGACTTCTGGCCAGACCGGCAGTTGTCATGGTTCGACGTGCATCCGATCACGCTCGAGCCTCGCCATCGCGCCATCTTCGAGCCGGATGAGGATGGCAAGCCGGCCCACGACTTCTGGCACTACCGGCGCATTCTCGACAAGGCTAAGTATCCGGCGGGCACGTTTGCCAGCGACATTTCGCTCGTCAACTGGCCCCAGATCGACTACTGGCTGGGGCCCCTGGTGGGGGTGAGCGAGGAAGAGAAGGCGCGGCACCTGGAAGGGGCGTACCAGCTCAGCCTGTCCCTGCTCTACTGGATGCAGACGGAAGCCCCGACCATCGACGGTGGTATTGGCTATCCCGGACTGCGGCTGCGAAGCGACGTGACGGGGACGGATCATGGTTTGGCCAAGGCCGTATACGTGCGAGAGGCGCGCCGGATCAAGGCCGAGTTCACGGTGGTGGAGGAACACGTTGGGGTCGAACAGTCACCTGCAGGTCCGGCGAAGTTCCACGACAGTGTCGGCGTGGGGTCGTACCGGATCGACCTTCACCCGTCGACAATCCCCCGGACGTATGTGGATATCAGTTCGTGGCCGTTCCAGATTCCGTTGGGAGCGTTGATTCCGCAGCGGGTGGAGAACCTGCTTCCAGCCAACAAGAACCTGGGCACCACACACATCACGAACGGGTGCTATCGGCTGCATCCGGTCGAGTGGGGGATTGGTGAAGCAGCGGGGGCTGTTGCGGCCCAGGCACTCGTCACGGGAGAGTCGCCTCGCGCCATTCGCAACGATGAGCGTCGCCTGGCCGACTTTCAGCAGGTGCTGGTGCAGACGCTCGGGTTCGAGCTGGACTGGCCATCGATTCGTCCACGCTGAGGTGGATTCCGGGTGGCCGGGTCGGCCATGATTGCCGGTAGTCTGCGTTGCTGGAAGGTGTCGGTGCTGGTTTGGGCCCATCGCGCGGGAGATATCGGATGGAGACAGTCGATCCTTCGGTCCGGTCGTTCATCGACAATCTGCCGACCGAGCGCCGGCAACGTGAAGCGGACATCCTGCTCGACCTGTTCGGGCGCGTGACCGGACTCCCGGCCGAACTCCATGGCACGATCATTGGCTTCGGCACCTACCACTATCGCTATGCGAGCGGCCGGGAAGGTGATGCCCCGGCGGCAGCGTTCTCCCCGAGGAAGGGCGCCATCTCGATTTACCTGCCGGACGGCATCGGTGCGCATGAGGACCAGCTTGCGCATCTTGGTCCGCACAAGACTGGCGTGGGGTGCCTGTATATCTCGAATCTCGACAAGGTCGACCTCAACGTGCTGGAGGAGATCGTCACCAGTTCGTGGCGCTCGGTCAGCAGTGGCACCTACACCCAGCGGGCGCGCGAAGGCGGGCAGGACTGAATGGAAGGAATGGTGACCGGCGCTCATGCACCTTACCGAACAGGACGTCATCGATCTGGAGGAGGCTTACGCCGCGTTTACCGGGTTGGTGGCCGAGCTTCAGCCTGACGACCTGGCATTGCCTACCGTCAATGATGGGTGGACGGTTCGTGATGTGATCAATCACGTGGTCGAAGGCGACCATTGGGCCGAACGGTACCTGCGCACGGGAGCGGACGAGTTTTCCGGTGAGGACTACCTCGGCAGTGCTTCTCCGGTGGATGCCATCGCTGAAGGACACCGCCAGGTGGTTGCGGCGCTTCGAGATGTGGCCCGGGATGACGCTGATCTGCCCGTGCCCAGTCTGGAGATTCCATCGGCCGAGGTCGTGGCGATCCGGATCGATGAACTCATCGGGCACGGGTGGGATGTGGCGCAGGCGACCGGGCAGGACACCGATATCGCCCCGCGCCTTGCGGCCAGGTGCCTGGCACGCGTGCAGGCTTCCCTGCGTGACGAGGGGGCGCGTGGCGAGTTCTTCAAACCAGCCCAACCGGTGGCCGCCGATGCACCGGTGGCAGACCAGTACGCTGCCTTCTGCGGGAAGCCGGTCCGTCGCCAGTAGTGGCGTGGCGGGTTGCGTGCGGCGGCCCCCCGCCTTCGATGTTTGATGGTCGGAGCCATTGCCGGCGTCGTTGCCGGGTCTATCCCATCAGGCCGAGGTCGTTGAGGATGGTGCGGATGCGGGCTGCGGTCGTGGTGTCGAGCCGGGTCATCGGGCGGCCGGGGACGTTGGTGGCGATGACGCCCATTTCCACCAGCGCCGTCTTGAACCCGCCCAGCGCTGACGCGGTGGGACCGGCCTCACCGCCCAGTGCCTGCGTGGTGATGGCGAACAGCCGGTGGAGCCGTTCCTGCTCCTGCCGGGCCGTGTCCAGATCGCCGGCGCGGAACGCTTCGTAGAGCCGGACGAAGCCGGCCGGATCGACGTTGCCGATGCCGGGCACACAGCCGCTCGCCCCGGCCAGCAACAATCCATCCACCATCGATTCCGAGCCGGTGAAGGCCGCGAACCCGTCCAGGTCCCGCGTGTCCAGAATCACGCCCCGGAAGCTGGTGTCCTGGGCCGAACTGTCCTTCAAGCCGGCGATCACACCTTCCCGGGCCAGCTCCACCACCGTCGCCCGCTCCAGCTTGATCTGGGTGTTCTGCGGGATGTCGTAGGCGAGGATCGGGGTTTCGAGAGCCTCGTGGAGCAGCCGGTAGTGCGTGGCGATCTCGGCCTGGCTGGGTTTGATGTAGTAGGGACCGGTGGCAACCAGGCCGTCCACGCCCAGCGATTCCGCCACCCGCCCGTGCTCGATCATCCGGGCGGTCGACATGTCGATCACCCCGGCCAGCACAGGCACCTGGCCACTCGCGGTGCGCACCGCCGTTTCCACCACTGTGCGGCGCTGGGCATCGCTGAGGGTGGCGGTTTCGCTGGTCGACCCCAGCATGAAGACGCCATGCACGCCACTGTCCAGCAGGTAGCCCAGGAGGCGTTCCAGCGACGGCACGTCCACTTCATGCTCTTCGGTGAAGGGGGTGCAAACGGGTGGGATGATGCCGTGCAGGGACAGGGTGGTCATGGCGTGCTCCTTGGGGCGGGCAACTGACGACGTTTGGAACGTTGCAATGGCGCGATCATCGCCGTAGCCAGCGGGATCGTCCAGATGGGAACCAGTCTCGCGCGGGGAGCGTTAGGCTCGCAGGTACCACCGTCGCACGCTGTTGCCAGCATTGCAGAGAGGGTCTCATCCATGTCCGCATCCCGCCCAGCCTGGCGTGGAGTCATCTACCTCATGCTTCTCCTCGTCCTCGCGGTCGTTCCGTTTGCTACCTCCGCCGGTGCCCAGACCGGCGGTCTCAAGGCGTCTTCCGCGACCGGCTCGCTCCAGCTCTCCCTGTATGACTGTCCGCCCGGGACCGATGCTGAGACCGACGTTGCTGATTGTCTGCCCACCGAGTCACCGTGGAACCTGTGGATCGCTCCGCAGGATGCCCAGCAATTGGGCGATGAGCGCTGGCTGGTGGACGATGCGGTCGAGACGGACAAGGGTGTCTACCGGTTCGACGATCTTGCTCCTGGCAGCTGGGATTTCTCTCCCGACCAGGATGGTCCCGATGGTCCGGTCGCTGTCGTCGTGACGGGCGACCCCACTACCCGGCCGGGTCTGTGGCAGGTCGAGATCGGTGCTGGCGCCGAGGCGGTTGCCTCCGTCTACCGCACGCTGCCGGAAGGCTATGCCGACACGGGCACCGTTTCGCTGCACCTGATGACCTGTGCTGCGGGAGCCGATCCCCTCACCGACGACAGCGCCTGCGACACCGCCAGCGAACCGTGGGGCGTGGCGCTCGAACTGGTGGGCCAGAGTGACGTGCAGACCTGGACCCTGGCCGATCACGCGGTGACCCAACCCGATGGTTCCTGGCAGTTCGCCGGACTGCCCGCGGCGACCTTGACGATCGATTCGGCCATTCCGGTGGACGAGACCGATGTGATCGTTGGAGGAGATGCCTACCTGCTGGGCAATATGCCGGTGATCGATGTGGTGGGTGGCGAGACCGTGACGGTGATCCTCTACCAGGTGCCGATTGCCTGATCGAGCCACCATCTCCGCGTGGTTGCACGGCGCTGGACCAGTTGATGGGTGCCGGGGATCGTGTTCGGCGACGTGGCAGTCCGTGAAATCGGT
>CAZNQC010000153.1:0-7598 GCA_964574825.1 uncultured Sphaerobacteraceae bacterium
CCGCTTACCGGGTCCCGGGTGACGTCCCCGATGCTCAATGTTCCGAATTCCATGATTGGGCCTCCGTGATTCAGGCGAGCGCGACCGTGCGAGCGATCGCGACGAACAATGCACCCGCGACCAGCGCCAGCACGAAGGGGAGGCCTGCATACTCACGACGCCGGGCGTGGACGACCGCGGCACCCGTCATCAGAGCGGCCAGCGCGTACCCGGCAACCGGCGTCAGGACCGGCACAACATCCAGCGCCCAGGGCAAGACGAGCCCAAGTGCTCCGGCAACCTCAGCAAGCCCGATGAGCTTGATCGTCGGTTCGCTGAAGTCGTTCGCCCATCCCATGTTTGGGTTCTCGAGAATCTTCTCCCTGGACCGGACGAGCTTGCTTGCTCCGGCTCCACCGAGCATGAGGGCGACGAGCCCCGTGACGATCCATACAGCGATATCCACTGCCGGTTCCTCTCCTTCTGGTCTCTGTGCATACGGAGGTTGATGGGCGTGATTGGAGCGACCAGCAGGTTCAGTAACCGATGACCTGACGGATCAGGATCAGGTGGATCCGGCCCGGCATCTCTCCGTAGATTTCGAGTGTCTTGTTGAGACGGCTGTTCTGCCCGTAGGCTTCCTGGGCGCGGATGTTCTCCAACTGGAGGCTGTGTTCGCGGACGCGGCGGCGTGCTGTCTCCAGGTCCGGGACGACCTTCTGGAGGCCGGCGACGAGAATCACCTTCTCCGCACCCCATGCCACGGTCGCGAATTGGCTGCCGGAGGCCGAGCCGATCAGCAGCTCGCCTTCCTGCGTAATGGCGTGCACGCTCCCGAGCGCGTAGTCTGGAGCCGCCGCAATCTCCTTCATCTGACGGCTGGCATAGTTCTCCGCAGTCATCGCCAGGCGGACCGATTCATACGGCCCGTCTGCCGAATCGATATCGGCAGAGATGCCGCTCTCGTCCAGCGTGATCGAGGTGTTCCGCCACACCCGGGCGCCGTGCGGGATGCGTGCCAGCACGGACCGCCGTGCACCAGGTAGATCGTCAACGACCTCAACGGTAAAACCGTGCGCTTCCAGGGCGGCCACGGTTGTGGCGATGACGTGCTCATCAGGGAGAACATTGAACTGGGACATGGGCTTTTGCTCCTCGGTATAAAGCGGACTATACCCCGTTTACAAAACAGAATGTTACCCCGCTTACACCGAGAAGTAAAGTCCAACGAAACCAGGAGCGACTGGCAATCGGATGGCGGTGAGCCGATCATGTAGGAGCAAATCCGAAGTCCTGAGCGACGGCTCTTTCCCTCGAGTCGAGGGAGAGTCAGAGAGGGTGAGGAAGGATCGGCCGCCGTCAGGCACGAATCGTCCCTTGCGTCATCAAGGCGGCAGCCGGTGGTGAGCGAAGTCGAATCCATCCGCCCTGCCCTATTGCCGGTCTCTCAAACCAGCAGAAAGGGTGCATATGAACACAGAGCGGGCGGATGCCGCACGGAACCGGGTGCTGCTCATCCAGACGGCGCGCGAAATGTTGGCAGACGTGGGGATCGACAGGATCACCATGGACGCCCTAGCCGAACGGTCTGGCCTCGGGAAAGGCACGGTGTTCCGGCGGTTCGGTACCCGGGCTGGGATTTTCATGGCCCTGCTCGACGACGGCGAGCGAGCGTTTCAGGCCCGCGTGCTCTCCGGTCCGCCGCCACTCGGCCCAGGCGCGGAGCCCCTGGACCGGCTGATCGCGTTCGGACACGCGCGACTCCGGTTCCTGCGGGAAAACCAGGAGATTGCCCGCGCAGCCCTGGATGGCCGTGCAACCGTGCCCTTCGGTCCCCCAGCATCAATGGCTCAGCAACACATTCGCATGCTGCTGACCCAACTATCGGTCGATGCAGCAGACCTGGAGATCCTGGCCATGCAACTCACCGCAGCGCTGGACGTCCCCCTGCTGCTCTATGCGCCTCGGGAAGAAAGTCTGCGCCGAGCTGAGACATTTGAGGACCGCCTGGCTCGAGGTTGGGACGACCTCATCTGTCGGCTGGTCCGGTGACCTACAGCAGGGTGCGGCATGGTTGGCGTACGCGTGTTCCGCCCCGGCGCAGTACGGAAGTCCCAGGCAGCCGCCATCCGACTGGCTGGCAGATGCGATCTGGCTGGAGCCTGTCCTGAGCGCCAGCCAAGGATCTGTGGGCTTCCCTGTGGGTGTCGCCAGTGCCAACCTTTTCGGGAACTGCTCTATGCGTAGATGTCGCGATGTTCGAACTGAACCACAGCTACCAGCAACAGCAGGACCGACGTCGCCAGCAGCACGATGACACCAATCCACCAGAGACCATCCACGATGGCGTTGCCGTAATAGTGGTACACGCTTGCCCAGCGCAGCCACGACAGCGACGGAGCCAATCGGGCGACGACGTTGCCCAGGAACATCAGGAACAGCACGGCGGCGGGCACTGCCAAAGCAATCGCCCGGGTCCGAACGAAGGAAGACATGGCCAGGGCGAACGAGCCAAACACCACTGCCACCGGCCAGAGTGCGAACGCCGCCCGGTAGGCCTGGCGGGCGGTGAGATCCAGATCGAGCACCGTGGCCATCCCGAAGATGACCGTCCCGATCACGGCCACCAGCCCGAGCAGCGCCACAACCACCACCAGCCATGACCCAGCCACGAGATGCCAGCGCGGAATCGGGTTCCCGAGCAGCACGTCCAACCGTCCGCGTTCCTCGGCTCCGGCCACCACCCACGAGAGGGCGATGATGCCGAAGAACGGCAGCAGGATCGGCAGGATCACGCCAAACAGTTCGCTGGAAAGGAATGACGCCAGTTGCGTGAAGTCGTTGATGTTGAACGCTTCGCGCAGATTGGCCGGCACCAGCGAGATGTCCACCACGTCCTTCACCGATGGGTAGATCGCCACGATCAGGCCACAGTAGATCGTGAGTCCGAGGGCCCAGAAGAGCACGGTGAAGCGCATCGAACGCGCCTGGAACCGGGTGTACGTCCAGAAGGTCGACGACTCGCCAGCGGTCATCCGTGTTCCTCCCCGTAATAGGTGAGGAAGATTTCCTCCAGCGGCGGGCGCTCGGCATCGAAGGAGACGATGTGCTCCTGGCTCGCCAACCGCACCACTTCGCACATCCGCTCGCCAGGCACACGAAAGCTGATCGTTGGACCCTGCACGTCGAAGCGCTCTACCCCCGGGATGCTCGCGAACTGGGCCGCGCGTTCGGCTGGCAGTGGGTCGGTGAAGGCGATGCGGACGTAGCGGGCGGCCCGTTCGGTCAGGCGCTGGGGATCTTCTACTGCCACCAGCTGGCCGCTCCGGATGATGCCGACCCGGTCCGCCAGTTGCTCCACGTCGGAGAGGATGTGCGACGAAAAGAAGATCGTCTGGCCTCTATCCCGCGCCTCACGCAGGATCGTCAGGAAGGTTTCCTGCACGAGCGGATCGAGACCGCTGGTTGGTTCGTCCAGCATGATCAGGTCTGGTTGGTGGAAGAGGGCCTGGATGATGCCGACTTTCTGCTTGTTGCCGCGGGAGAGGCGCCGCATCGGGGTGTCGAGATTCGCATCGAGCCGCTCGGCGAACTCCCAGGCGAGGCTGAGGTCGGTTGCACCTATCCCTCGCAGGTTGGCGAAGTACCTCAGGAGCTCCCGGCCGGTCATCCGGTCTTCGAGACTGAACTCGCTCGGCAGGTTGCCAACCTCCCGGTGCATCGCCACCCGTTCGGTGACCACGTCGTAGCCCAGCAATCGAGCGCTGCCAGACGTTGGCCGCAGAAAGCCGAGCAGTGTGCGGAGGGTGGTCGACTTCCCCGCGCCGTTGGGACCGAGGAAGCCGAAGACTTCGCCTCGCGCGACATTGAGGTTCACATCCCGAATACCCCGGCTGCCGCCTGCGTAGGTCTTGGTGAGATTGATGGTTTCGATGGCAGGACCGCTGGCGAGCGGAACGGAATGACTCAATGGTCCGGATGCTCGCCTTCCACCGTGTGATGGGCTGTTTCCTGCTCGTCGACCACGCTCGAACTCTCGCGGGTGACGTGCACTCGCACGCCGTCACCGGTGATGTCCAGGATCGACTGGGTCGGCACTTCGAAATCGGTGTGCTGGCCCGGATTGCCGACCAGCAGGTAGTGCGGATGCACCTCATGGACGGTGCCGATCGGCTCGCCATTGAAGCCGATCACCGGCGTTCCCACCGCAATCTCCGGCAGGTCGACCGATGCATTCTGGGCCGGGAATTCAATGATCTCGTCTGGCATGGATCGAGGACTCCTTCAGGTGGCGGGTCGTTCTTCGCATTGTTCCCGAGAGCCTATCACGACGCCGCGCGTGAGGGATCGGCCGGTGTGGCAGGGAACGCGGTGGGAAACATGTTCCGCAGCCAGACAACTTCGGCCAGTGTGCGGTCGATCTCTCCATTGTCGCGGAACATGGTCCACGGATAGCGTCCCTCGGCGGCTCGTTGCTCGATCTCGCCGACGGAGGCGAGTTGCAGGCGTTCGATCTCGCGAACGACGTCAAGCGGTGTGTAGTGTCCATAGGCGGCGCAAAGCACACCCAACCGATGGGGCAGATCGGTGATGGAGGTGAACCCACACTCGGCAGCGTGGGCGTCACCGCGCAGCGGCACGAAGTAGAGGGCCATTTGCGCGATATCGGTCAGCCGTTCTCCCGGTTCGGCAAAGTCCCAGTCGATCAGGCCCGTAATGGTGGTGCCTTCCCAGAGGGTGTTCCATGGTCCGAGGTCCCCATGGCGGATGATCTGGCCCGGTTGCTTGCCGGATACCCGGCTGCGCCAGACGGTGTCTGGGGGAAAGACCAGATCCTCCGTCGCAGCGTGGAGTCTGCGTAGCAAGTGTCCCGCCGCCTCCAGGGCTGCGTCGGTGAACATGCAGTCGCGCCAGGGTCGGAGCATGACCTCGCCGGGCAGGAACGTGATCATCTCTCGCCCATCGGGAGCAACGCCCAGCGGCTGTGGCGCGAGACCGAACCCGGCCTTGTTCAGATGCTCGAGCAGGGCGTGAACGGCGGGCACCCAGGGGCCGCCCGATCGGTAGACGACCTCGCCTCGCCGGGTGACTCGGTTGACTGCGCCGCCTGTTAACAAAATCTCATCATTCATCCGCCCACAATACCAGCGACGGAAAGTGGACCGCCCGCAATCTGGCCCCTTCAGCGGTCCTGGTGACGTCCTCACCTGGAAGGCTTGGCGGGCGGACAGTGTGATCAGGTCGGTGGACGTGTGCCATGCTGCTCCTCCCCTCGTCATCCTGAGCAGAGCGAAGGATCGAACCCATCCTACGAGGCCGATGAGGACAGGGATTGCCTCATGTTGCAGGGGAGTATCCGTGGAAGTGAACATAACGTAGGGGGCGACTCCATGTCGACCCGGTATCCAGCGGTCACTCCGCACGCCATCGGTGAGTGTGAAGCGCTCGCGACGCAGTCGCGTCCCAACGACTCGCTGGCAATGCCAACTCCGCATGTCCAGGTCGATCATCGAGGGGTGCCACCTGCTCGGTATGAACGACCTCTACAGTACGGTGGATACCGCCCGTCCATCTCACACTTACTGGGGTGCACGGTCGGCCAGATGGCGTCGCCTTGTTCCCGTTCACGGTGTACGAACGAGCAATTTCGCGAGAGGTGGCGAGATTTCGCCTGCTCGATGCGTACGATAGGTATGGAACGCAAACACGGCGTTCGATTCACGCGCTCAGCACCGGTCTGCCACAGTGACCACCTGGCCCCACTCCGCGCTAATTCGCGGTTAATCGCGCTAAACAGGACCCGAAAAAGCCCATGGAATCAACGAAACTGGGATTTACCGAATAAGCGAATTAGCGCGGAGCAAAACACGGACGGTCGGGCAGGTGGGCGCAATGCTCATCTCGATCCGGAAAGGATGCTCGCCTCGCGTCAGGTGGTGGTCTGTTCCTCATCGACCCACTCCCGCGCGAGGATTGCGTAGAGGTAGGAATCACACCATTCGTCGGCGATGAAGGCGTTCTCAACAAGGTGGCCCTCACGCCGCATCCCGATCTTTTCCGCTACCCGCCACGATCCGACATTCCCGGGATCGATGGCCGCCAGGATTCGGTGCAGTCCCAGTTCGGCGAACCCATACCCCACGAGCGTCCGTATCGCCTCGGTCATGTAGCCCTGGCCCCAGTGATCCGGATGGAGGCTGTACCAGAGCTCCGCCTCGCCCGGCTCTTCACCGGTGCGGGCGAGACCGCACCGGCCAACGCAGTGGTGGATATTTCCATGTATGGTGATCGCAAGCCCGACATGCCGCCTCGGCTGGTCGTCCTGCCACGCCATCATCTGGCGGACGAGTTCGCGGGAACTCTCCAGGGTGGACGGTTCGAACCCGATGTTGCGAGCCACCTCGGGAATGGACTCAATGGCGTTCAGGGCAGATGCGTCGTCCGCCACGAACTCGCGGAGCACCAGCCGGTCCGTACGAAGCTCGACCATGTCAGACTCTCCAGACAAGGAAGTCTTTCCCGAGATGTATCAAGGGGTCCCACTGGTAGTATGCGCGATGATCGAAGTGAGGATTGGAGATGGTCATGAAATTCGGGTTGTTCGTTCCGCAGGGCTGGAAGATGGATCTCGTCGGCATCGACGATCCCATCGCCCAGTACGAGGCGATGACGGCCGTTGCCAAAGAAGCCGATCGCGGACCCTGGGATTCCGTCTGGGTCTACGATCACTTTCACACCGTGCCGGAACCCACCATGGAGACGACCTTTGAGTGCTGGACCGTCTCGGCCACTCTCGCCCGCGATACCGAGCGCGTCCGCATCGGCCAGATGGTCGGCTGCAATGGCTACCGCAACCCAGCCCTCTACGCCAAGATCGCTTCCACCGTCGATGTCGCCTCACACGGACGCCTGAACGCAGGCATCGGGGCTGGCTGGTACGAGCACGAATGGCGGGCCTATGGCTACGGGTTCCCCGACGTTCCCGAACGCATGGGCATGTTCCGCGAAGCGGTCCAGATCATCCACAAGATGTGGACTGAGGACCGGCCGGTCTTCCAGGGCAAGCGCTACACCATTGATGGCCCGATCAACGAGCCGAAGAGCGCCGTGCCTGGCCAGAAGGTGCAGATGTGGATTGGTGGGGGCGGTGAGAAGGTGACCCTCAAGCTGGTCGCCCAGTATGCCGACGCCTGCAATGTCGGTCGCGACCCCGAGATCTGCCGCCACAAGCTGGAAGTCCTCAAGCGGCACTGCGACGACGTCGGCCGCGACTACGACAGCATCATTCGCTCCGCCGAGGCCGATGTGGTCCTGCTTCGCGATGGCGAGGATCCGGAACAGGCCACGGCCCATCTGCGCGGCGACCAGCCATACGCCGAGTTCGCCCGCGGCAAGGTCATCGGCAACCCGGACCAGGTTCGCGCCCACATCTCCGCCCTGCAGGATGCCGGCATCGACTACGTCATCGTCTACATGAAGAACCTGGCCGTTGACCGCGAGCCCATCGGCCGCTTCGCCGAAGAGATCATCCCCGCCTTCGCCTGAGGCGCACGACAAAGCCGGTGGCACAACCTTCAGAGATGTTCCACCGGCTGTTGTCAAACGCAGGGGTCAGTCGC
>CAZNQC010000153.1:7698-9439 GCA_964574825.1 uncultured Sphaerobacteraceae bacterium
CGCCGAGTCTGTGAGCCCATCTGCTCTGCGAACTGGAATTCGCCTTACATCTCCGGCGAAGCGATTGGCGTGGCAGCCGGGGCGGTCTCAGCCGCCGCGAACCCGAACGCCTGGACCGTGGTGCCGGTCGTCACGAACTCCGCGAACGCCGGTGTCGCCGCCCCGACGATCACGACGCCATCGGCAATCCCAATCCCGCCACTGGCCGACGCGCCAAGCTCGGCCTTCCAGAGCTCGACGCCATTCGGCAGCAGGTAGGCATGGAGAATACCGTCGATGCCGGCCTGGAAGACAAGATCCTCCGAGATGGACACGGCCGAAGCAGCCGGGAAGCCTTCCTGCTCCTTCGTCCACCGCCGGAGTCCGGTGTCGGCGTCGTAGGCCGAAACGAGACCCTTGGCCGGACCATCGAACTCCGGCCAGTCAGTCGCCGGCACCACAACCACATTCTCGTGGACCGCGCTGCTGCCCTCCATGCCGCCGAGGAATCCGGCCGGTGAGACTGTCGCCTGCCAGACCACCTCGCCAGCGTCACGGTCCAGCACCCAGAACGTGCCGCTCTTCTGCCCACAGGCAACGACATCTCGGGCGTCGATCGTGTAAAGGTTGGGAGAGGCGCTGAACCCGATATCGTCGGTGTAGGCGCCATCTTCCGCGGCGGCGATGGCGTCGAAGGTCCAGGTGACGGCCCCGGACAGCGCATCGAGGGCAACGATCGAGATGGGGGTTCCATCAGCAGCGGTCGCGTCGGAATAGGCATTCTGGGTGCCGACGTAGAGTTGGCCCCGGCCTGCATCAATGGCGGGCACCGCGAACACGCCCGCCCCATCGGAACCCTCCGGAACCATGTAGGTCTGCCAGGCGACTTCACCGGTACGGGCCGAAAGCGCGACCACGCTGCCGCGGAATCCGGCTTCCTTCGCAATCGACGCCACGCCGATGAACACTAGGTCGTTCCAGAGGACCGGTGACGACCAGATGCAGGCGCTTGGCTGCTGGTCGACCTTGGTCTGCCAGAGCACGGTGCCGGTGTCGGCCTGAATCGCGTGAACCGTCGCCGTGGCATCACCCACGTACACGACACCGCCATCGACCGCGGCCGATCCCGGGATGCCCAGCGGAATGCCGAGATTCGGTTCCTCGACTGCGGCACCGGTGGCATAGGTCCAGACTTCTTCACCGGTCTGTGCCACCCGGGCGTAGAGATTGCCATCGTAGCTGCCGACGTAGGCCACGCCATCGACAATCACCGGCGTGGCGCTCACCGGACCACCAACCTCGATCTGCCAGAGCGGCACCAGATCGGCGACATTGGCGGATGAAATGCCGGCGATGGAGGTGGCTCGTGCCCCGCTGAGGTCGCGGCCGTAGAGCGGCCAGCCGGGCAGGGTCACGGGCGAGATGGCTGGAGTGGCTGGGGCCGGCGTTCCGCTGGGAAGCGGAGTGGCTTCCTGGGCCAGAGTGGGCAAGACGGCCAGGGCGGCCGGCACTGCGCTGGCGGCAAGTACCTGACGACGAGAGAGGCGATTGGACATGGGATTCCTTCCGAAACGTGTGTGGTGCCATGCCGGATTGCCACCGGCCAAACGGGACACAGCATACCCCGATTCTGCGAGCACTCTGGCAGGAATGCCGGATGCTGGCTGACCCGGAAGGGCTGCCTGCATCCGGCATGGTGGCGATGCCGTTTCGTGCCGAGGTTAACGAAATGCTGCCTCGGTCATGACTCCCATCGGGCTAA
>CAZNQC010000154.1:0-9414 GCA_964574825.1 uncultured Sphaerobacteraceae bacterium
GGTCCGCCCGTACATCGATGCGGAACACCGCCTATCGGCGCAATCACTTATCGAGATTGGTCATTCGCGTGATTGTCTTTCCACTCCTGAGTTCGGTGATTGCGGCGCTGTGCGCTGCTGTCATGGCCGGTGATGCCTGGCGTAAACCACGCCCGGACAAGGTCGTCTGGACGATCGCCTTCACCCTGTTTGCCGTGGCGGCCGGGATCGAGGTGGTGGGCTCGGGTTCGGGCTGGACCGAGTTCCTGGCCCGTACCTACTACGCCACCGGCGTCGCGCTCGTGGTCGTGTTCCTGGCGGCGGGGCAGATGTTTCTGCTCTTCCCCGGGCCGATGAAGCGATTCGGTGTTGCCATCACCCTGCTGATTGCGGCGCTCTGGGTGTCGATGGTCTTCAATGCGCCGATCGACCAGGCCAGAATTGCCAGCGACGGCTGGGATGCGATCGAGCGCGGACCTGAACTGAAGACATTGGGAATCGCGCTGAACGCGATCGGCACGCTGATTATTGTCGGCGGATCGGGCTGGGCGGTGGTGCGGTTCTGGAAGACCCGTACCCATCGCCACCGAATGCTGGGCTGCCTGCTGATCCTGATTGGCACGCTGGTGGTGGCGTCCGGCGGCAGCCTGGAGCGACTTGGCAGCGACGAGTTCCTGTACATTGCCATGGCCATTGGGGTGGCAATCATCTTTGCTGGAGTGTTGACGGCCCGGACACCGGACAGCGTGGCTGCTGGGGAGGGGACTGCTCCGGTCCTGGCAGCGGATGGGGCGGAGCGTTCCGAATTGCCAGAGGCGGTGCCGGGGCCCAGCGCCGAGACCGTTGCCGGTACCTTGTCGGTTGGAAATCTGGCGTCAGCGTCGGTGGTTGGCCCGGCGCCCGCGGATGCACTCGCCTACATCGACGCGTTGCTCGAACGACAAGACGAGGATATTGAGGCGATCTGTGCCGAGTGGAGCGTGCCGCGCGAACCGGGCATGGCCTTCTCCCGAGGCGAAGCGCGTCGCGCCTGGCAATTGCGTAGCCGGTTGAGCGCAGCCGGTACGGCACGATTTGACTCCCATGGTGTTCCGGCGCGTCGCCAGGTGGTGGGGCTTTACTTTGATGTGCTCGCCTGGGAGCGACCCGCCCGCGATGACATCGCCGAACTCGTTTCGCCGCCGGAGAGTGTCGGACTCGTTCGCCGGAGTGATCAGGCAGAGAGCCGATAGGTCATTTAGCCGGGTAATTCGCCCGGATTCGTCAGGAAATCGCTGACGTGGAACCGATTGACCAGCTAAACTAGCACCAGCGCAGGACGGCGAAAGCCGCGTGCTACCGGGCCACGTCGGGACGATTTCGGCGAGGGACTGCCACGCAGCCCCCATTTTGTGTGCCAACACATCGTCGACGCCAGGACGAACCCGGTACCGGCTGCCGTTCGGAAACCACGACTCATGTAAATCATCGTTGGCTGGGCAACCCGGGAGGGAGGGAGCCCGGTTCACCGTACGGAGGATCGATGCCAGACCAGATGGGAGAACCTAACCTGGCGCTGATCCTGTTGATCGTTGCCTTTGCTGCTCCGCTGGCGACGGTGCTGGTGGGGCTTTGGCGCCCACGCTGGACCGGGCCGGCGGCAGTTGTCGCCACGGCTGTCGTGCTGGGAGTTGTGCTCGCCTCCTATGCCAAGGGCGATGTCTCGTTCGACCGGGTCTGGGTGACGGACCTTGGCCTGAGATTCCACCTCGAACTCGATGGCCTGGCGCGCATGTTCGCCCTCCTGGCCTCGGGGATCGGGCTGATGGTGGTGCTCTATGCCTGGCGATACATTCCCCTGCACCTGGCGCACTACGACCGCAGTCTCGAAGAGCAGCCCCGCTTCTTCGGGTTCCTGCTCCTCTTCATGGCGGCCATGGTTGGCCTCGTCATGGCCGGGGACACGATTCTCCAGTTCGTCTTCTGGGACCTGACGGCAATCGCCTCGTTCTTCCTGATTGGCTACGACCGCGACCAGGAGGACTCCCGATCGTCGGCCATGATGGCATTGCTGGTCACGGGGATCAGCGCGATCCTGGTCCTGATCGGGGTGCTGCTCCTGTGGCTGCAGTTCGGCACCTTCGATCTCACCGTGCTGAACGACCAGGTCACCACGTCGACGATGGCGCAGTGGGCGTTGGCCCTCATCGCCGTGGGTGCCCTGGCCAAGAGCGCCCAGGTGCCACTGCACTTCTGGTTGCCCCGGGCAATGGCGGCACCGACACCGGTATCGGCGTATCTGCACTCGGCAGCGATGGTTGCAGCGGGCGTCTTCCTGGTCCGCCGTTTCTATCCGATGATCCAGCAAGTCGAATGGCTGATGAATGCCATGCTGGTGGTCGGGTTTGCCTCGATCGTGGTCGGCGGCATCATTTCGCTGACGAGGGACAACCTCAAGCAGATCCTGGCCTATTCGACCATCTCCCAGTACGGGTACGTGGTGGTCATGTTCGGGCTCGGTAATGCCTACGGCCTGACCGGGGCGATGTTCTACATCTTTGCCCATGCCCTGGTGAAGTCGGCATTGTTCATGACGGCTGGCGCCGTCACCGAAGCAACCGGCTCGAAATACATGTCGAAAACCGGTGGCCTGTGGCGCGAGATGCCGTGGCTGGCGGCCGGAAGTGGACTGGCGGCAGCCGGGCTAGTCGCCTTGCCGCTCACAATTGGCTTCTTCAAGGACGAACTCTTCTTCGCCTCGGCGTGGGAGCGGGGTGAGGTCTTCGGTGTGCTCGCCGTGCTGGCGGCCAGCTTCACCTTTGCCTATGCCGGGCGGTTCTGGAAGGGTATTTTCCTCGGCGACATGCGAATCCAACCCAAACCGATACCGGTCATGCTGGTTGCGCCCGTGGTGGTGCTCGGCGGTCTCGCCGTGCTGTTCGGCATCTGGACACCGTGGGTGGTCGACATCGCCGAGCAGGCAGCCACGATCGACGTGACCCACCCGGCGCACATCCATATTGCCTATCACCTGGATCTTCGCGCCGAGAATGTGATGGCGGTGGTGGCATGGTCGGTTGGCCTCACCATCATCCTTACCGAACGCTTCTGGCGTGAACCGGCCGTCACCTTTGCCCGGCTGGGCGACATATTTGGCCCGGAACGCGTCTACTGGGCAACGTTGCGCGGCCTGGAGCGCCTGTCGGACTGGATTCACCGGATCGAGGTTCGCGACCTGCGGAGTCGTGTTGCCACCATTCTGGCGCCGACCGGAATCCTGATCGGGATCGCCGTGGTCGTGACGCCCAACGCCGACGCATTCGCCGTAGGGGCGTTTGAACGCACGGATCTTCCCCTGGCAACCATGCTCATTGCCACCACCCTGGCCTCGATTGCCGTGGCGGTGCCGCGGGGACACCTGCGCATCGTGCTCACGTTGTCCTGCGTCGGGTTCAGCCTGGCGGTTATCTATGCCCTGTTGGGAGCCCCGGACGTGGCGCTGGTGGCGGTGCTGGTCGAAACGGTGCTGGGCGTCTTCTTCATTGCGATGCTGCTGCTGATGCCACGCAGCATCCTGCGGTTCGAGACCCGGGAACCGACCGAGCGATCCGGGGTGCGGCGCGACATCATTCTGGCCGGGTTGTCCGGTGTCATGGCGTTCTTCGTGGTCTGGGGCATTCTCTCGCGCCCCTCCGGCTCCAACCAGTTGATCAATACCTACGAACGGCTGACCCCGGTGGCGCATGGCAAGGACATCGTGACCGTGATCCTGGCCGACTTCCGCGGGTTCGATACGCTCGGTGAAATCACCGTGATCTCACTGGTCCTGCTCGGCGTGCTGGGTCTGATCAGGAAGGGGCGCCTGCGATGACATCGCCCATTACCCGCTTCGGCGCGCACGTCCTGTTCCTGCCGATCATGATGGTTGCCGCCGCGGTCCTGATCAAAGGCTATGCCGACATTGGCGATGGTTTCTCGGCCGGCGTGATCGCCTCGCTCGGAATCATCCTGCAGGCGGTGGCGTTTGGGCCGGCCGAATTCGACCGGCTGCCGCTGGCGCGCTTTGCCCCGTTGCTGACGTTCCTGGGCCTCCTGATTGCCTTGTCGACGGCCTTCGTGCCGGTTCTGTTTGGGAGGCCCATCCTCTACCACTATCCTCCGGCAGGCAACCATGTCACGCACTTCGGCTCGATCGAGTTCATCACACCCGTCGCCTTCGACATTGGGGTGTTCCTCGTGGTCCTCGGGTTCTGCGTCGGCTCGCTGGCCGCAGTGGCGCGGGAAATCGCGCGGCGCCAGGCGGAGCGGGAGAACCTTTCCTACGAACGGCGTGAGCCATCGATGGCCAACAGCGGTGCGCGGGCGGAGGGTGACCTGTGACGCTGCTCGTATCCATCGCCGTCGCCGTGATGTTCGGCGTCGCGGCCTACCTGATGCTCAAGCGTGACCTGATCCGCGTCATCACTGGCATGGTGCTGCTGGGGAATGCGGCGAATCTCTTCATCATGTCGGCCGGCCTGCGGGAGGGCGGCGCGCCGTTGATCGGGGCCAACGGCGAGTTCTCCGATCCCCTCGTTCAGGCCCTGACGTTGACCGCCATCGTCATCAGTTTCGGCACGGCCACGCTGGTGCTTAGCCTGGTCTATCGCGTGTACGACTCCCATCACTCGGTGGACCTCAATCGCATTGGTGACGCCGAAGAGATACAGGCCAGCATGGATGACCAACCGCAGCCCGGCGAACTCTCGGCTCTCGATCCCGTGCCCGATGACGAAGAGGAAGCGGAGGTGACACCGTGATTGCCCTCCCCCTCATCATTCTCTGGTTTGGCGGTCTGGCCCTGGCAGTGCTGGACGGCACCCGGAAACCCATTGGTTACCTGGGCGTTGGCATGCTCATGGCGGCCACCCTGGCCACCACCGCGCTTGGCGTCCGCGTCTATCAGGACGGCCAGCAGGTGATGGAAGTGGCAGGTTGGGACGCTGGCATCGGCATTGCCTTGCGGGTCGACATGCTCGGCATCGTCTTCGCCGTGACGTCGCTGGTGGTGTTGACGATCGCGCTCTGGTTCGAGGTGTCCCGTGACGTGAAGGCCAGGATCTTCCCGGCGCTGACGGTGTTCATGGGGTTGGGACTGACCGGTCTGTTCTTCACCGGGGATGCCTTCAACTTCTACGTGTTCTTCGAAATCTCGATGGTCGCGGCCTACATCCTTGCGTCATATGGCGAGACTCCGCGCCAGTTGCGGGCGGCGATGATCTTCATTGTCGTCAACCTGCTTGGGTCGGTGCTCTTCCTCATCGCCATTGCCGGTACCTACCACAACACGGGCTGGCTCGACATGGATCGGATCGCCACCCAAACGCCGCTGATCCACGAGAATCCGGCGATCATGACCGCGACTCTGATTTTCGTCGCCTTCAGCATCAAGCTCGGACTCTTTCCGTTCCACTTCTGGTTGCCGGCGGTCTACACCGGAACGCGACCGGCCGTCGCGGCGATGCTCAGTGGGGCCCTGGCGAACATCGGCTCGTACGGTCTCCTGCGATTCGGCGCGGACATCTTTTCGCGCGAGTTGCACGAGGCGGCGCAGATCCTCTTCATTCTGGGGACGGCCAGCATCATCTACGGCAGCATCCAGGCGATTGCCCGTCACACTCCGGCCGAAGTGCTGGCCTATTCGTCCATCGGCCAGGTGGGGTACATCCTGATTGCCCTCGCGATTGGCGGTGAGGCCGGTTACGTGGCCCTGATCGTGTTCGCCGTGCTGAACGCCCTGAACAAGTTGCTCCTGTTCCTCACGGCCTCTCTGCGGGGTTGGATCGCAGGGGCGGCCTTCGCGGTGGGAGCATTCAGCGTCGCGGGAGTGCCGCCAGCGGGTGGGTTCTTTGGCAAGATGGCGGTATTCCAGGCCGCGCTGGCCGATCACCGGTACTGGTTGGTTGCTGTCGTGTTCCTGGGCGGCGCGCTGTCGTTCGTCTACATGTTCCAGATTTACGGTGCCCGGTTCTGGACCAATGAGGAGGCCGACGAGGCAACCACGCGCGAGGCGCTGATGCTGGTGGTGTTCGTGGCCCTGGTGGTGATTGCCATCGGTATCTACCCGGAGCCGTTGTTCCAGGTTTCGCGTGACGCATCGAGCTTCCTCCCGGAGCGTGCGCCATGATGTTTATCATCCTGATCATCGCCGCCCTGACCTGCGTTTTCACCTTCGCCCTGGCTGACTTCAGCTGGCAGAATTTCGTGTTCGGGGCCGTGCTGGCGTCGGTGCTGGTTGCCGTGTACCTGCGCCGGGTCTTTCCCTGGCAGGTGCCGAAATCCGAGTTTGTGTGGCACGTGGTGTTGCGGCTCCCGATCTTTGTCTGGTACCTCGCCGTCGATATTCTCAAAGGCACCTGGCTGGTGACGACCTACGTGCTGGGGATCAGGCAACTGGAACATCCCGGTATCGTGAAGATTCCGTTTGGCGAGCACTCGGACGACTCGGTTGGATTGATGGGGCATCTGATCACGGTCTCGCCGGGATCGTTCCTGGTTGACATCGACTGGGATGACCGGACGATGCTGGTGCACTACATGGACGCCAGCGATCCTGCCCAGTTGCGGGCGGATGTCGAGAAGTACTACCGGCTCTGGGAATACGGTTCGCACATGCCGGCGTCGCGGGGCGCCCAGACACCAGACGACGGAGGTTCAGCCAATGCATGAGGTGACCTACTACGTCGCCATGATCTGGATGACGGGGCTGATGCTCGTGTGTATCGCCAAGGTGATCCGCACGCGGTCGGGCATGGTGCGGATTCTGGCGTTTGATGCATTGACCCTGGTGCTGGTGGCGCTGCTGATCCTGTATTCGATCACCACGGAGTCATCGTATTACCTCGATGCGGCGCTGATGCTGGCGCTGTTGTCGTTTATCTCCACCGTGGTTGCGGCCAGATATTACAGCGAACGCAAGGTCTTCTAGCATGCGATCTCACGTGGGACGGGCCCGGGTCAGGAATGGAGGATGCCGATGATTGCCTATCTGTTCGATGCCGCGGTCATCCTTGGCGTGGCCGTGATGACGCTGGGCGTGGTTGGCCTGATCCGAATGCCGGACGTGTACACGAAGTTGCACGGTGCCAGCAAGTCGGTGTTCCTGGGCGTGATGGTGCTCGCCTTCTCGGGCATCGTCATTGGCAGCACGGAGATCAACGCGCGGCTCATCCTGATCTGTCTCTCGCTGTTCATCACCACCCCTATCGCATCGCATGTCATCGGGCGGGCGGCGTTTCTGCAGCACGAGCAGATGGAGACCGTCGGCGCGATCGACGAGTCCGGCAGTATTCTGCCGGCCGAAGAGAACCCTACCTGGCGAATGTAACGTCGACCTGGGCCGGGTCGATCGTGCTCTTGTCCTGGTAGATCGGGACATCCTCGATGGTGGCGACGACCTCGTAATAGGTGCCGACTTCCTGCCAGAATGCGCGGCTCTCATCGGCAAACGGGCCGGGTTGGCGCGTGCTGACGATGAACTTGGGGCGGTCCGGGCCGCGAATGATCGAGATGATGTCCGCATACGACGTGGGGATGCCACGGAGTTCCTGGTCGTAGAGATGGCGGTAGGCTGGTGATCGATCGGCCAGGTAGTAGATCGATGCCTGGTCGAACGCAACATAAATCGTATCGCCGGGTTCGGTGTGATCGCGCAGGTAGGCTGCCACCTGCTCCTGGGCGGGATATCCGGGGTGCGAGAACATCGCCTCGGCCATGGCGGTTGGGTTGCCGTGGAGCAGGACCCAGAACGGGACCAGCAGCAGGATGGTGGCGGTCGTCGCGTAGGCGACGTTCCAGTACCGGCGCAGTGATGACCACGTTTGCACCATCGTCCATCCGAGCCAGATCGAGAGCGGGGCCACCAGCTGGATCAGGTAGTGCGCCCACCAGTCGCCCCCAATGGCCGCTCCGAGAATGGCGCCCACCAGCCAGAGCCTGAGCAGGAATCGCCCGTCGTTGCGGGGCTTCCGCATTGATTGCAGGCTCTGGCGAATCCAGGCCGGGATCGATGGGATCAGCGTTCGGGGGGATCGCACGGCGGTGCGCAGGATGTGGGTCAATTGCTGCCGGTGATACACGATCAGGACCAGGGCGCAGAGCAGGACGAGCGCGAGCGACCGCTGTGCGAGTCGCGTGATTGCGAGGACGTTGTGTTCGAGCCCAACCGTGGCGGCACTCTGCGCGGTGAGCCGGTAGGAGATGGTGGCGTAGAAGAAATCGCTCCAACCGAGGTACCAGCCATGCAGGAGTGAGGCCACCCCGACGATGGCGGTGCCGGCCAGGATTGGCCAGGAACGGTTCCAGCGCTGTCGCCGCGTCGAACCATCGCCGATCAGGGCGATGAAGGCGATGGCAACCGGCAACATGACGAATCCAGAGGGCTTGAGGGAGGTGGCCATGCCGATCAGGATGCCCACCGCGATCAACTGCCACCGCGACCAGCCGGTTCGGCGCAGTTGCAGGAGCCACAGCGCAGCAAAGGCGGCTGGCAGGCCCATGAACGCTTCGGCGTTGGCCGAATAGCCTTCCAGGTTGGGAAGTGACGACGCGATCGCGAAGATGATGGCGGCGAGATTGGCCGCGGCCGGTGTTGCGCAGAGTCGCGTGAAGCCCCAGACCGCCACCACCGTGAGGCCAATGGCAATCCAGGCCGCGAACCGCATCGCGATGGTGTTGGTGCCGAGGACATCCAGAATGCCGGCATAGACGATGAAGATGCCTTGTGGGCGGCTGATCCACAGGTCATCGTAGAGATGGCCAGTTCCTTCGATCCATCCTCTCGCCGCCCAGGCGTACCCACCTTCGTCGGCCAGCATGGGGATCCTGAGGAACGGAATCCGGAGCGCCATCGCCAGGAGGACCGCTGCCGTGAGCCAGAGCCAGCTGGCGATCTCACCTGCGCGGGAGTGGCTTGTGGTGGGCTTGTCGGTCACGGGCCCGGTTTCGTCATCGCGTCCCGTCACCTTGCCAGTCCCTGCGTCCGTCCATCGCGCGTCATTCGAAGCAACGGAGAGTATACGTGCCGGGGCACTGATCTCCTCAGCCGCGGGCACCGCCGGTGGAACCGGAAAGATGGATGGGGCCAGTTGGAGACGTGGACCCGGTCTCTGGTTCCAGCGTGATGGTGATGTCGGTAAAGAGACCAACGTCGGCCGGGATCAACATGAAGCCGCTGCCGTTGGCGTCCACGTCAAAGGTGGCACCAGGCAATGGTTCCGCATCCGGTGACGGGAAGTACCAGACCTGGTAGGACCTGCCTTCCGGAGCGGGAAGGAGGTTGCTGACCGCGATGACCCCGGACCCGTTCAGGCTGAAGAACGCCGTTCCGCCGGCGTTGGGCGGTGCATCGGCGGTTGGCGCCAACTGGTAGGCGGTGGCGTTGGCCTGTTGTCGCAGCAGGTCGATTTCCGAGGACAG
>CAZNQC010000155.1:0-9393 GCA_964574825.1 uncultured Sphaerobacteraceae bacterium
GTGCTGCGAGCCGCCTTCGAACCGCTCGATCAGCTGGAGCGATTGAGCGAGGCGGTGCGGTCGGGGGATCTCTCCGCGCGTGCAGCTCCCGTAGCCCTGAGCGACCCCCAGATCAGCCGGCTGATTGACACGTTCAACTCCACCCTGGACGAACTTGAGCAGAACCAACGGCGACTGCGCGAACTGGCGACCCAGGTGATCGAAGCGCAGGAGGGGGAGCGGAAGCGGATTGCCCGCGAACTGCACGATGACACTGCCCAGATTCTCTTTGCGCAACTGCTGAACATCACCGCCTTCAAGAGTTCAGAGTCGGAGGCCGTTCAGCAAGCCGCCGAGCATCTCGAACCGATGACGGTCGAGGCGATTGAGGGCGTGCGCCGGTTGGCCCTGGAGTTGCGCCCACCTGCCCTTGACGACCTGGGGGTGCGCGAGGCGATCTCGGAACTGATCCAGCGCATCGCCGAGAACTCGGGGATTGCGGTCGATGAGCATCTGCAACTTTCTCGCGAGCGATTGCCGCCGGAGATCGAACTGGTCCTCTATCGCATCACGCAGGAGGCGCTGACCAATGTCGTCAAGCACGCCCGGGCCAGTTGGGTGGAAGTTGAACTCTCACGCGAGCAGGATCGTGTAACACTGGTCGTCAAGGATGATGGGAGCGGCTTCGATGTCGACTCCGTCACGGAGCGCGACGAAACAGGACTTGGCCTGGGGCTCTTCGGCATGGTTGAGCGGGCGACACTGGTCGGTGGCACGCTGGATATCACATCGAGTCCTGGCCACGGCACGCAAGTTGCGCTGATGATTCCCTTGATGGGTGTTTCACCCTCAATTGCGTCCCCGCGGAAAGGCAGCGATCAGCAATGACCACCGGCAATGATCCGCGCATTCGTCTCCTGCTGGCCGATGACCACGGCATCGTTCGGGCCGGACTCCGGGCGCTGCTCGATGCCCAATCGGACATGGTGGTCGTCGCCGAAGTCGACAATGGCACCGATGCCATCGCCTCAACCCGCGAACTGGTTCCCAACGTGGTGGTCGCCGATCTGTCGATGCCGGGCGGTGGCCTGGAGGCAATTCGGGGCATCACCGCGCTTGGCCTGAAGAGCCGGGTGCTGGTCCTCACCGTCCATGCCGAAGAGCGATACCTGTTGCCGGTGCTGGAAGCAGGGGGATCCGGGTACGTTCGCAAGTCCAGCGCTCACACGGACCTGCTGAACGCGATTCGGACCGTTGCTCGCGGGGAGGTCTTCCTCGATCCGGCGGCGACCAAGACGCTCCTGCGTGGGTACCTTGGGCGTGTGCACTCCGGTGACGAACTGGATCTCGGCGAAGTCCTCTCCGAACGGGAGCGCGAGGTTGTGAAACTGACTGCAGAGGGCCATACGGCGCAACAGGCAGCCGACATGCTCTCCCTCTCTCCGAAGACGGTCGAAACCTATCGGCACCGGGCCATGCAGAAGCTGGGCCTGGCAAATCGGGCCGAACTCGTACAGTACGCGCTCCGCGCTGGCCTGCTGGTTGACGAATCCCTGCTCGCCTGAGGGGGTTTCCCTTACACGCTGTCGGAAAACCCCTACATCTTTTTGCGCCGGAAGTTGGGAATCACTCTCTCAGACAGTGCATGACTGCTTGACTACACTTGATTCCACACATCACACGTGAATCGACACCGTGTCTACGGTGTTGACGCAGGTGAGAGCGATCGCAGGCCGGAACCGGGTTGGTGGTTCAAGCAAGGGAACCCCGCCCGATTGCCAATCAACAGGCTGGGAGTGTCGTGTCAACAGAACGTTCAACAAATCGAGTGGTTCACCCAGGCTGGTTGACGAGTGACATGCCCGTCCTCATCGACACGCGCGAAGAGGTCGACACTGTTCGGTTCGAGACCTTCATGCAACTGCTGCGGACCGCCGGTGCGCTTGACCGCGCCGCGACGGATGCGCTCTCGGATCTGGACCTCACCGCAGGTGCCTTTGGTGCCCTGGTCGAACTTTCGCAGGTCGGAGCTGACGGTATCGCGCCGTCAGAGCTGGCGCGGCGGCTGGCCGTTGCCCGCCGCACGGCCACGCTCTACATCGACATCCTGACGCGGCACGGCTGGGCACAGCGCAATGCTCACCCGAATGACAAGCGAATGGTGCTGGCCAGCCTGACGCCCTCCGGTGAGACGCTCCTGGAGGAGTGGGGTGGTGCCTACCGGCAGCGACTCTCCGTTCTCCTGGGCGACATCACGCCGCTGCAGGCAGAGCGATTGCGTCAGCTCCTCGCCCTGGTGCCGGTCGACGGAACGCCAGTCGAAATCCACTGACAGGCGCCGCACATGATTACGACCCCGGTGAGCCAGACGTGGCCGGCCGGGGTCGTTCTGCATTCCGCAATCACCATCGGCGGCTGCATGAGAAAATCAGGCCTCTCCCTGCATGAGCACGATCGTATGGCCGGGGATGCCGATGGTGCTCGATTCGGCGTGGATGGCGCTGGATGTACCAACCGGAGAGTCCGTATCCAGTACAACTTTCCACTGGTTGACAGTCGGGTCGCGGTTGACGGGTGGGAGCGTGACCTCAACAGAGTCTGGCCCCGAATGCAACACGATCAGGAGTGATGGCTCGGTAATCGATTCGCCTTCCGCGGTTGACTCCTCGATCGCATCGCCAGCCAACCGGAGCACAACTGTCTGGGCTCCTTCGATCCAGTCGTGCTCGTGCATGCGTATCCCGTCCGGCCGCAGCCAGGTGATGTCGTCGAAGCTGTCGGGAGTGGCCGGGCGCCCCCGGAAGAATCGCCGCCGCCGCAAGAGGGGTGAGTTCCGGCGAATCGAGATCAGGTGCTGGCAGAAGCTCAGCAGATCTTCCTGGTCCGGGTCGAGATTCCAGTCGAGCCAACTCGTCTCGTTGTCCTGGCAATAGGCATTGTTGTTGCCCTGCTGCGTTCGCCCGAATTCATCGCCGCCGAGCATCATTGGCACGCCCTGGGAGAGGAAGAGGGTGGCCAGGAGATTGCGTTGCTGCCGTAGCCGCAGAGCGATGATGGCTGGGTCGTCGGTAGCGCCCTCGACCCCGTGATTCGCCGACAGATTATGGCTGTGTCCATCCTGTCCATGTTCGCCGTTGCTGTCGTTGTGCTTTTCGTTGTACGAGACCAGGTCCCGCAACGTGAACCCATCGTGGGCGGTCACGAAGTTGACGCTGGCGGCGGGCCCGCGACCGGTGTCCTCGAAGATGTCCGACGAACCTGTCAGCCGGTATCCCATTGTTGCCATCGCGTGACTGCGCTGCAGCCAGAACGACCGGACATCGTCGCGATACTTGTCGTTCCATTCCGACCAGCGGACCGGGAAGTTGCCGAGTTGGTATCCGCCTTCGCCGATATCCCAGGGTTCGGCAATGAGCTTGACGCCAGCCAGCACCGGATCCTGGTGAATCGCGTCCAGCACCCCAGCCCATTGGCGGAAATCGTATTCGTCGCGGCCAAGCGTGACGGCCAGGTCGAACCGAAAGCCATCGACGTGCATCTCGGCCACCCAATAGCGCAGGCTGTCGAGAATCATCGCCAGCACCTGTGGGTGGGATGCGCGTAGGGAATTCCCCGTGCCCGTGAAGTCGAGGTAGTACTCCGGGTTGTCGGGAATCAGATGGTAGTAGTTGGTGTTGTCGAGGCCCCGGAAGGACAACGTCGGACCGAGGTGATTGCCTTCGCAGGAGTGGTTGTAGACCACGTCCAGGATGACTTCGATTCCGTGCTGGTGGAATGTGCGCACCATTTCCTTGAACTCGGCTACCTGCTGGCCCTGAGTGCCGGTGGCGTAGCCATGGTGCGGCGCGAAAAACCCGAGCGTGCTATAGCCCCAATAGTTCGACAACCCGCGCGAGATGACGAAGTGATCGTCGACGTGTTCGTGAATCGGCAGAAACTCCACCGCCGTCACCCCGAGCTGCTTGAGGTGGTCGATCACCGGCGGCTGACAGGCACCGAGATAGGTTCCCCGGAGCGCTTCCGGCAGATCGGGATGCTGCTTCGTCAGTCCCTTGACATGCGTTTCGTAGATCACGGATTCCAGGAGCGGTGTCCGTGGAGATGTGTCCCCTTGCCAGTCGAACGCTGGATCGATCACAACACCCTTGGGTATGGCAGCAGCATTTGATGAGTGACTTGGCGTCAACTCGTCATCCGGGTCTTTGATGTCGTAGCCGAAGATCGACTGATCCCAGATCACCGGGCCGTGAATCGCGCGCGCGTATGGGTCCACCAGCAGCTTGGCGGCATTGAACCGCAATCCCGCCGGTGGGTCGTAGGCACCAGCGGCTCGGAAGGCATAGAGATCGCCCGGTTGCACGCCTTGCACCCAGCCATGCCAGACATATCCAGTGCGTTCCGGGAGAACATGCTCCTCCCGGATGGTAACGCCGTCGTCCGCAAACAGGCAGATCGAGATCGAGGCCGCATGTTGGGAAAATACGGCGACGTTCGCGCCAGTGCCCTGAACGGAAACGCCAAGGGGATAGGGAGCTCCTGGCCGCAAGGGAGGACCGGAACGCGCGTCAGGCATCTTCAACTCCGAAAAGTGTCAGGCTGGAACCTCAAGGCTGGGACCGAAAGCGCCGCACCCGGAACGAGTCGCGGGCGCGGCATCGGGAGTGAGGTGCACTATCGATTGCAGTCACGGTTGCCGCTAGCTGAGAATCAGATCATCGTCGGACTCGACCTCGCTGGTGAGCGCATCACCCGGCTCGTCCAGCAGTTGAACCTGGATCAGCTCGAACGAGTCTTCCCCACCCAGGTGTTGTTCCTGCACAACCCGGGCGGCGGTTGCCGCATCATCGGCGTCAATGGTGGTCGCAAATTCGTCGCCTGCAACCTGATAGCGCACTTCGTACTGCATGTGTTGTCCTGCTCTGGTCAATGGAAGAAGCGCCGGATTGGGCGGAGCACAATCGCGGCGACGCCCGGCCCGAATGGGGTCTCGACGTCACACCATCTTACGACCTGCTGGCAAATCGACGGCATGGCCGCTCGTTGTACCATCACCATCACGACTGCCGCCGGGCTGGTATCGCCCCACAACGGAGGTCCCGATTGGACATCAACCTGACCAGGAACAACGAAGCACCAACCAGCATCCTGATCGAGGATGTCACACCCATCGTCGACGGTGGCCGGTACCCCATCAAACGGGAAGTTGGAGACACCGTCGCTGTCCAGGCCGACATCTTTCGCGAGGGTCACGAACGATTGCTGGCCGTGATTCAGTACCGCCCTGCCGATGAGGACGCGTGGCGTGAAGCACCGATGTCCTTCTTCGACAACGACCGGTGGACCGGAGAGTTCATCGTCGACCAGAACACGATGTGGGAATACCGGATCCAGGCGTTTCCGGATCCCATCGGTTCCTGGCAGGAGGAGATGGAGAAGAAGCTGGCTGCCGGTGTCGACGTGGAAAGCGAACTCGACGAGGGGTTGCTGCTCTATCAGGAACTCCTCTCGCGCACGGATCCGGCCGGAACAGCTCTCCTGACCAACGCAATCACACAGGAACGGGCCGCGAGCGATGGGCAAGAGTCGTTGGCTATCCTCCGCGCGGACGCGGTTTCCGGGTTGGTCGAGCGGGTTCGTTCCCGGCGCGGGTTCGCGCTCTCATCCACCTATCGCGTCTTCGTCGATCGGGAACGAGCCCGGTTCGCCGCCTGGTACTCCCTGTTTCCCCGTTCTACCGGCACTGAACCCGATCGGAGTGCATCATTTGCCGATGTCGAACGCCAGCTGCCGAGAATCGCGGCGATGGGGTTCGATGTCCTCTACTTCACTCCGATCCACCCGATCAGCCATTCGAAGCGCAAGGGAAAGAACAACTCCCTCGTCTCGGTCCCTGGCGACCCGGGCGTCCCCTACGCGATCGGTTCCGCAGAAGGCGGTCACGATGCCATCCACCCTGAGTTGGGCACGTTCGACGACTTCCATCACCTGGTCGACGAAGCAGCCTCGTACGGTATGGAAATCGCGCTCGATGTCGCGCTCCAGGGTTCACCCGAGCATCCGTGGCTGAAGGATCATCCCGACTGGTTCTACGTCCGCCCCGATGGGACGATCAAGTTCGGCGAGAATCCGCCCAAGAAGTACGAAGACATGTACCCGCTCAACTTCCAGAGTGACGCCTGGCGCGAGATGTGGGACGAAATGCTGCGCATCATCCTGTTCTGGGTGGAGCATGGCGTCAGAACGTTCCGGGTCGACAATCCCCACACCAAACCGACCGTGTTCTGGGAATGGCTGATTGCCGAAGTTCATCAGCAACACCCCGACGTGATCTTCCTCAGCGAAGCATTCACCCGCCCGAAGGTGATGAAGGCGCTGGCGAAGGCAGGCTTTGCCCAAAGCTACACCTATTTCACCTGGCGCAACTTCAAGCAGGAACTTCGGGAGTACGGCGAGGAATTGACCCAGACACCCACGAAGGAGTTCATGCGCGGGAACTTCTTCACCAACACCCACGACATCCTGCCCCAGATCCTGCAGGAAGGCGGCAAACCGGCCTTCCAGTTCCGCGTGGTGCTGGCCGCGACCATGTCGTCGGTCTATGGCATCTACAGTGGATTCGAACTCTGCGAGAACACCCCTGTCCCCGGCAAGGAGGAGTACCTCAACTCCGAGAAATACGAGTACAAGGTCTGGGACTGGGACCGGCCGGGAAACATCGCCGACTACATCGGCAAGTTGAACACGTTCCGGCGCGATCACCCCGCCCTCCAGGAGTACGACAATCTGCGCTTCGTCGACACGTCAGACGATCAGGTTCTGGCCTACTACAAGGCAACGCCAGACCTCGACGACATCGTGCTGGTGGTCGTCAACCTTGATCCGTTTCATGCCCATGACTCGCAACTTTGGCTACCGCTCGACCGGTTCGGTCAGCCGTGGGATGCCCAGCTGCGAGCCTGGGAACTCTTCTCGGACGAGACATTCATGTGGACAGGGGCGGAGCAGCATGTCCATCTCGATCCAGCCGTGAACCCGGCCATGGTCTTTCACCTGAAGTCGTGGGAGCATCACGATTTCGTGGACGATAGCTTCTGAGCGCGAGCAGAGCGGAGAGTGGTGACCAGATGGTGGAGTTTCCGACCGATCCCGCGCAGGCTGCCGCCTGGTTGGCCGATCGTCGCTGGTACGGTGAGAAGTCCCGCACGATCAACGATGTTCAGCGCACGGATCTGGCCACCGTTCGAGTCGGCGAGCAAGATGTCGTGCTGGCCTCAATCGACCTGACATTCGACGACGGCGGCGGTGCCACGTATTTCATTCCGCTCCATGCCGGACCGAATGGCGAGGCATGTGAATCACTCGCTGTTCCGGAGTTCCAGGACTGGATCGGAAGAGGATATGGTGAAGATCGGCATCTGGATGCAGGCAATGGTGCCGCACTGACCTGGCATCGATCCCATGTCGTCGTCATGCCCTGGTGGGAGGAATCAGCAGCGCTCCTCGAAGGCGAGCAGAGCAACACCTCCATCCGATTTGGGGACGATGCCATCGTCAAGGTGTTTCGCAAGTGGCAATCGGGTGTCAATCCCGACACGGAGATCGTCGAGTTCCTCACCGAGCGGACCAGGTATCGGCAAGTGCCCAGTCACTTCGGTTCGATCCGCCTGAGCCGGGGTGATGCCACGATCGAAGTCGCAGCGGTCCAGAACTTCGTTGCCAACGACGGTGACAGTTGGAAGTGGCTCCCCGGGGCGCTGGCGAACCTCGACTCCGACCAGGAACCATCACTGCTTGCCCAGATCCGCTTGCTGGGGCAGCGGACGGGTGAGCTTCACGTCGCGCTGGCCAGTGGGGAAGACGAGGCGTTCGCTCCCGAAACGCTCACTGCCGCCGATGTTGAGGCAATCGCCGATCGCGTCGAACGTGAGCTGCGGGAGACCATGGGCATGCTTGAGCGCGGCGGTCACCTGCCAGCATCAGCCGCCACTGATCTCCAGCAAGGGCTTGAGCACCGGCTTCAGGACGTATCGTCACTCGCTGGCACGCAGCGGACCAGAGTGCATGGCGACTACCACCTGGGCCAGGTTCTCCGGTCCGAGGGCGACTTCGTCATCATCGACTTCGAAGGCGAGCCGTCCCGCACGATGGCCGAGCGCCGCATGAAGCATTCTCCCCTCAAGGATGTTGCCGGGATGCTGCGGTCGCTCGACTATGCGGTAGCCACGGCTGCGCTCGGTGCCTCACCGGCCGCGTCCAGCCGGCTGGCGGACATTGGCCAGCGCATGGAAGCAGCCTTCCTCGATGGCTATCGCGAGGCGATCGCGCGGGGTCCGGCTGACCTGTTGCCGTCCGATGGAGAGGCGTTTGCTGCCGCACTCAACCTGTACATGGTCGAGAAGGCGCTCTATGAAACCCGGTACGAGCTGGACAACCGTCCGGACTGGCTTGGGATCCCGTTGGGAGCCTTGCAGCGAATTGCTGCGGCATCGTGACTGGCATGAGTGTACGGACATCATGCTAGAGTAGGTTCGTCATGATCCAGTCACTCGCGCTCGATGCGCTCCTCGTCATCATTCTGATAGCCATCGTTCCCCTCGGGATGTACCGTGGCGGAATCCGTGAGGTCTGCACCTCGGCGGGACTGCTGCTCGGCATCCTGGTCGCCCAGCAGTGGTCGGCGCGGTGGGGTAACTGGGTGGCTGATGTCACGGGGATTGACCCAGGTGTCGCTCGCTTTATGGTCGCCATCGCGATCGTAGTGCTGATCACCTCCCTGATCGGCTACGGAGCCGCCGCGTCGTTCAGTCACCGGCCGGGACCGGGTGGCCGCCTGTTTGGCGGCCTCCTGGCGTTCGTCAATGCCGTTGTGTTCCTGGGGGCGATGATCCAGTTTGTTGCGAATGACCTCTACGATGGAATCTATCCGGAAATCATCAATACCGGTTACGTGTCTCGCGCGCTGTCACAAGGCTTTGATTGGGTCCTGCTGGCTGTCACCGCCGGTATCGTGCTTGGCATCCTCTTCGGCATGGTCGTGCGAGAGCGAGACATGCCCGACGAGGACATCATTGTTCCCGCATCCACGGGAGCGTCGGTGGTCCCGGTGAGGAAGTCCGACATTCCGGTTGCCAGGCCGATCAACGCTGCACCCGCCGATGGTGCCGGAGCCGAGGCCTCAGAGAGTGTCGAGCCCGCTCCCGCGATTCAGATCAAGGAAGTCCGCCATTGGGAAGAACCTGTGCCGTCAACCCTCGATGAGCTGCAGTCTGGTTGGACGCGGACCTGGCCATCCACGGTCACGTCGTCGGAAACCACCACACCCCGTCGCAGTGGCCGCGGCCAACGACCAGGTTCGATCCGGAGACCGTCAGCTGGCGACGAGGATGTCGTGCGCGACTGGCTGAGCGGGGATCG
>CAZNQC010000156.1:0-4822 GCA_964574825.1 uncultured Sphaerobacteraceae bacterium
CCAGTCCCTTCCCGCCCCAATCCAGGAGACCCGGCACGATCGTGCCGGGTCTCCTGGCGTTTGTGAGCCGGCAACGGGATTGCGTTCGGACCGAGCGACCGCCAGAATGGAACGCATGTTCTGCTGTCACTGGAGGTTCCCCATGCCCGTTCCCGATCATCTACTCGCCCCCGTCCGCCCATTCGTCCTCGGCCTGCCGGGAGTGGAGGAAATCAGTGAAGGATCGGTCGGCGACCCGGTCTGGAAGGTCCGCGGCAAGATCTTCGTGATGCAACACGGGCATGAAGGAAAACCAAGCCTGTGGATGAAGGCCCCGGCCGGTATCCAGGACGCCCTGGTGGCGAGCGAACCCGCCAGGTGGTTCCGTCCACCCTACGTGGGAAGCAAGGGGTGGGTCGGAGTCTGGCTGAACGACGCCACGCCCTGGCCAGACGTGCTTGACCAGATCGAAGAGTCATGGGAAATGACGGCCAGCAAGACACAGGTTCGAGAGCGGGACGCCACCCGAGCCGGAGACCAATCGTGACCGCCAACCCACCCAGCATCGCAACCTCGGCGGTGATGGCCACCCTCCGCGAGATGTGCCTGGCCTATCCGCAAACCAGCGAGGACATCAAGTGGGAGAACCCGGTCTTCCTCGTCCACGCGAAGATCTTCGTTCTCGTCTCAATGCGGGACGATGGCCGAACCAGCATCTGGGTCAAGGCCGGCAAGGGCGTCCAGGAAACGTTCGTCGGTGCCGACCCCGACCGTTATTTCCGCCCACCCTACTTTGGCCCGAAAGGCTGGCTGGGCATCTGGGTTTCGCCCGAAAGCCACCCGATCTGGCCGGTCATCGAAGACCTGATCGACGAGAGTTTTCGCCTCGTGGCCCCACAGCGGGTCGTGAGGCTGCTGGATGAAGTAAAGAGAAAATAGGAAATAGAAAGTAGAAAATAGAGCCATATCGTCATGAATCTCGCAGGCGGCGGCGCAGAGTCGTGAGCATGCGGCCGACTTCGGTCAGCAGCCCCCGTAGCTGAGTCGTCTCCTGCTCGGGAAACCAACCCAATTGTTCACAGAGCGTCAGGAGCGTATCCGTCTCCGCCAAGGAGCCCTGCGCCACGGCGAGAAAGTACGCCTTATCCTTTGGCGTCTCGCGCGCCCAACCTTCCGCAATGTTGGCAGCAACCGACACGACTGCCCGTGTGATCTGCGATCGCATGCCATACGTTTCTTCGCGTGGTAGGCGCGGCACCAATCGATAGATCTCTCGTGCAGAGGCCATCGCCTTCTGCCAGACGATCAATTGTCTATAGTGCGCGACTCCCTGGGTTATGCCATCAGTCATTGTGCCCTCGTCCTATTTTCTACTTTCTATTTTCTATTTCCTTCTACGCTACGTCACGCATGCTCAAGCGCCTGCTGCAACAGCCCCCGCCGCAACGAATCACGCTCCGTCGATTCCAGTTCGCGCAGGAGAGCAATCAGGTCCGGATCCCGGGAAACGACGACCTGCATCGCGACGAGCCCGTAGAGATCGAGTAAACCCGTGGTATGCAGGAAGTGCTCGATCTCGGACCGGAAGTGACTGCGGGCTGGATGGGCAACCAGCAAGTCGTAGAGACCAAGCAGTTCCTGTTCGTCCTCCCGCTCCCGATAGACGCCAACCAATTGCCAGACGAGCGATTCGGGGAGGTCAACGAGCAGGCGAAGGGCCTCGCCGTTGAGATCCCCCGAGCCTTGCCGCCATGAAGCAAAGGCGAAAACCGGCGCCAGATTCTGCTGGGCCGCCAGAATCCTGAGGGCCGTGATGGCCGGTTCACCCGAATTACCGTTCTGGGGATCGGTCAGGAACCGCGCCGCGTAAAGAGCCGCTCGGTCCGGATCGAGGTCGTTGAGAGCCAGCAGGCTTGCCCCGCGCAACTCACCCGCCGTGTCGTACAGCCCCACCATCTGGTAGGTCTGCAATCCTTGCTCCAGCAGGGGCAGGTCGTCGGGATGGACGATTGGACGCAGGGCGCGAATGATCGCCGCCCGCACGAATCCCCCCGAATCGGTCCGGGCATCACCCCGCTGGAATGCCCGATGCAGCACCGGCCGCGCATCCGGATTCGCGGCCGCTTGCACAATCGACAATGCCCGGCGCAGCACTTCGAGATTCGACGACCGGTCAACATACTCCAGGGCGAGGGCATAGTGAGCATCCGGATCGAACTTGAGATCGTCGAGGCGCAACAGATCGACCCGGGCTGTATCCCTGCTGGTCGAGCGAAGGGGAGATTTGCGCGGCATGTGGGTGCCTCTGAGCCTACAGTAGGGTGCAGAGTCGTTGCGACATCTCGTCACGTCCGAGACAAGTAGGGAAATCCTAGCCAGCCGCCTGCGACACTCCTCGCCCGACACAATCGGCTGGCGTATGGTTTTCCCCTCGGGCCGTTGGTAAGTGTCCACGGCTTCGCGCACCCCTCGAAAACCGGCGAGTTGCACCAAGCCTACCCGAGAACCGCAAGCGGGAAGAAGAGCAATCCAGCAGACATCACTACCATGATGACCATGCCTTGGAGCGGCACCGGCGCTGGCTCCTGCGAATCCGGAAAGGACACGTCAACGTGACCAACATCAGCCCCA
The DNA here is from genome assembly GCA_964574825.1 of uncultured Sphaerobacteraceae bacterium. Lineage (GTDB taxonomy): Bacteria > Chloroflexota > Chloroflexia > Thermomicrobiales > UBA6265 > JACCYX01. Next base: position 2,611 of record CAZNQC010000156.1, read on the forward strand.
TGCTCTGGTTCAACAACAACGCCCGGGAAGCTGCCGAGTTCTACAACACCGTGTTCGACGACGTCACGATCGACACCGTGCTGGACAATCCGGACGACACGCCCCTGGTCGTCGACCTGACCATCGGCAATCAACGCCTCTCGCTCCTCAACGGCGGTCCGCACTTCACCCTCAACGAAGCCTTCTCGCTCACCATCCACTGCCAGAACCAGGAGGAGGTCGACCGTTACTGGAACGCCCTCACCGCCGACGGTGGCGAAGAGAGCATGTGCGGCTGGCTGAAGGACAAGTTTGGTGTCTCCTGGCAGGTGACCCCGGTTCGCCTGATCGAACTCCGCAACGATCCCGATCCCGCCGTTGGCGAACGCGTCACCAATGCCATGCTGCAAATGAGGAAGATCGTCATCGCCGATCTCGAAGCCGCGGCGAACGCCGTTCCCGCCTGATCAATCCCCTTTCCCCTCTGCCCCACGAGACCGCACCTCCCCTCCGGTGCGGTCTCGTCACAGCCCAGGTGCTGGTGCCGGATCGGTGCTCGGGCTAGGATGCTTCCAACTGAAACGCCACGACATCCGACGTCGACCGAGGGAACGCACGATGACCACACACGAGTTCACCCCAGACCATTACTTCAACACAATGGGCGCTCACCCTCCCGTCCTGACGATCCAGCCCGGTGACACCGTTGTGACGACGACGGTCGACGCCCGCGGCCGCGACGCCACCGACAACCAGATCACCCCGCGCGGCAACCCGCAGACCGGACCGTTCTTCGTCGAGGGAGCCGAACCAGGCGATACCCTGGTCGTGAAGCTCGAGAAGCTGCAGCCGAACCGCCCGACTGGCTGGAGCGCCTCGGTGCTGGCCGAAAACGTGGTCGACCCCGAGTTCGTCCGTGAGCTGCCACCCCAGGAAACGATCGTCTGGAACGTGGACGCCGACACCCGCACCGCCGTCCCCCAACAGACCATGCCCGGCCTGGAGAAGCTGGTCCTGCCGTTTGACGTGATGCTGGGCTGTTTCGGCGTCGCTGCCCGGGGCGGCCAGGCCATTTCGACCGCCACCTCGGCCGAACACGGCGGCAACATGGACTACCGCTGGTTCACCGAAGGTGCGACCGTCTACTTCCCGGTCTTCGAGCCGGGGGCACTCTTCATGCTGGGTGATGGCCACGCCACCCAGGGTGATGGCGAGATCGCCGGCACCGGGATCGAGATTTCGATGAACGTCCAGTTCACCGTCGACCTCATCAAGGGCAAAACGATTGGCTGGCCGCGCGGCGAAAACGACGACTACATCTTCACCGCCGGCAACGCCCGCCCGCTCGACCAGGCGCTACAACATGCCACTACCGAGATGGTGCGCTGGCTGGAACAGGACTACGGTCTCGACGCCCGCGCGGCCAGCACATTGCTCGGCCAATGTGTGGAATACGATGTCGGTAACGTCTACGACCCTGCCTACACCATGATCTGCAAGCTGAAGAAATCCATCCTGGCGGGACTGGCCTAGCTCAGGAGGGAACCTCGGCCCGTCACGTGGAACGACAAGGACCATCTTTACGCTGTAAACCACGACGGATGCCGTATATCTACGATGATACGTAGGGGCCGACTCCATGTCGGCCCGGTCCCCACCCCAAAAGCGTTCCCTGCCCGGCTCGGTGCACGCGACACACGTATCCAGACCAACGAAAGGAGCAGTGACATGGAGACGAAGAAAAAGCACCGGATCTACACCATGCCGTTCGCCCGGGTGTACCCCGAGTACATCGCCAAGGCCGAGAAGAAGGGCCGCACAAAAGCGGAAGTGGACGAAGTTATCGAGTGGCTGACGGGCTACGACCAGGCCGGGCTCGACGCCCTACTTGCCAACGAAACCGATATCGAGACGTTCGTCGCCGAAGCTCCAGAGCCCAATCCCAACCGGACCCTGATTACGGGCAAGATCTGCGGCGTCCAGATCGAGGAGATCGAAGAAACGACCATGCGCGAAATCCGCTATCTGGACAAACTCGTCGACGAACTCGCCCGCGGCCGCCCCATGCAGAAAATCCTCCGCACCCAATGACTCTCAATCGGTGACGGCGTACCGCAGAACCAGCCACACACATCCACCGAGCTATCGGCAGTCTGCCCACTATTTTCTACTTTCTATTTCCTGTTTTCTCGTCCCGTCCAGTCAATCACCACGCCCAGAAACTGGTCCGGCG
>CAZNQC010000156.1:4922-9283 GCA_964574825.1 uncultured Sphaerobacteraceae bacterium
TCGTGCTCGCCCAGGTCACCTTCCACCAGGTCAAATTCCTGCACCGCGACCTGATTGGCCGCCGGAAAGACTACGCGCACGCCCTGCATTCCTGGACTCCCCAACTCATCGGCATCAATTCGTGGCGCCATTCTCGCCGACCAACCCCAAACCGCCTACCTCTCCACGCCTCTTTCCTCAACCCCGCGAACGTACAGCCAATCTGAAAAACGGTGGCGAGATTCGGCCCCTTCGATGCGTACGATAGGTAGACGGATCTACGTCCCGGACATCCAGGAAGGTCTCCGGGCGACGGATACGACATCTCTGCAATTGGCAAGAATCCGATCCAGCCGCCAGCAAGAGGTCCGAATATGCCCATGGATTCAATGAACATTGACTTCCTGCAAAATGCAGTTCCCAAAACGAGTTTCCCACCATCCCTCCGGTCACGACTCGTTCGTGGCATGCTGGAGACGCGGAGGCCAACCCTTAGCAGTCAACGCCGACGTCCTTCCGAGCACGAGCTCCCATCCCGACCCGAGCAACGGTCAACCCAGCACCCCTATTTTCTACTTTCTATTTCCTATCTTCTCTTCTCCGCCCATTCTCCCCGTCGGGCCAATCGGGATAATGTCGGGGTTAAGCCAGCCCGGAAACCCCATGAAATCAACGGAATCGGCATTACCCCGATTCTCCCCGGCGGTTTCACGTTATCTGTGCCGCAACCTTCATCCACCATCCATCCCAGACTTCACGACCGACGCGCCCACCCCGTTTCCCTGCTACCCTCTCGCCAGCCAGATAAACGCAAGGTAGCCTGCAACCAGAGTTCCATTCCTGATATCGGGAGCGTCCAGCATGACCTCGGAGAAGCAGCCGAACATCCTCTTTATCTGCACCGACCAGCAGCGATTCGACGCGCTGGGCTGTTACGGCAATCCCATCGTGCAAACACCCACCATCGACCAACTCGCCGCCGATGGCGTCCTCTTCGAGCAGTGCTACGTCCAGAGCCCCGTCTGCGCGCCATCACGCGCCAGCCTCGTCACCGGGCAATACGTTCACAACCACGGCCTCTGGGCCAACGGCGTCTCACTCCCCAACCACGCCTGGAACTTCTCGACCGACCTGGCGGAGAGTGGCTACACCTGCGGCATGATCGGCAAGATGCACCTCGCGGCCGCCTTCGAGGGCCGCACCGAAACGCGCCACCCCGACGGCTACGCGTTCTACAAGTGGGCCCACGACCCCTCCCACGCGTCGCCGGAAAATGACTACCACCGCTGGCTGGAGACCGAGCATCCCGATCTCCTTCAGCAGGCAACCACCGGCCAGCAACGCGTGCGGCACCAGCCAGGCGGATTCGACACCATCCCCACCGAGGGGCACTACAGTCGCTGGGCCAGCACCCGGGCCATCGAGTTCCTGGAACAGACGACGAACGACGACGACCCGTTCTTCCTCTGGGTCAACTTCTACGACCCTCATCACCCGTTCGTGGCGCCGCAGGAATATCTCGATCGCTACGACCCGGACTTCATCCCCGATCCAATCGGTTTCACCGGTGAACTGGACACCAAACCGCCGATCCAGCAGGAAGCATCACGCGAAAGCTATGCCGGGCACGCCCGGGGCTTCACCGACCATTCTGCCGCGGAGATTCGGGAGGTGATCGCCGCCTATTACGCAATGGTGTCCCTGATCGACGACGAAACGAAACGGATCCTCGACACCCTGGAAGCGCGCGGCCTGGCGGAAGACACGCTCGTGATCTTCACCAGCGACCACGGCGAAATGCTCGGCGACCACCAGCTCCTCCTGAAGGGGCCAATGCTCTACGACCCTGCCGTCCGCGTGCCGTTGATCATGCGCTGGCCAGAACACCTCCCCTCGGGTACACGCCGCGACGAACTCGTCCAGTGGATCGACCTGACCGCCACCTTCCTCGACGCGGCAGGAGTACCGGCTCCGGCATCCGTCCAGGGCTCATCACTGCTGCCACTGGCTCGCGGAGACAGCGACACCTCCTGGCGCGACTGGGCAATCTGCGAGTATCGCAACAGTGGGCACCCCTACGACCCACCGGTGAACCTGACCATGCTCCGCACCGGACGCTACAAGCTGGTCGTCCAACACGGACCGCCCGCCCTGGGTCGCCCACGCACCGGCGAACTCTACGACCTCGTCACCGATCCCCAGGAACTGAACAATCTCTGGGACGAACCCAGCTCGCAAACCACTCGAATCGATCTGGAGCACATGCTGCTGGATGTCCTCGTCACCACCGAGGATCGGTCCCAACCCCGCGCGGCGTTCTGGTAACCAACCCAGCGGTGAGCGCCAGCCAGTCCCCAACGTGATGGCATCCCCGCGATCACGTCTCCCCAACGACACCCCGGCAACCGGAACCATGCCCCGCAGGGGCTGTGCGCTGGGACGAATGGTCATGCAATTGGGACTGGAATCTCTTGTTCCTGCCGGTCCGATCCTGCACTCTGTAGGTGTGGGTCCCTGACGTGAGGTTGGGGTGCCTTTTGTGTGCCCAACCACCACGATGCGTCGTTCGTTTTTCAGCACTATCGACGGTCGTGCAGCCCTGCCCGGCGGCAGGTTCCGCGGCCGGGAGGTCTCCTCATGTCCGAGATCGATCGTTTACCCTCCATCTCGCGACGCACCGCTGTAGGCGCTCTGGCCACATCAGCCATGGCAGTCGGCCTGACGCCAATCCTGGTGAGTGGACAGGAACACAACCACGGCGAAGCAACACCCGCAGCCTCACCCGTCAACGGGCCAGCCACCCCGCAGGACGGCACACCGATGCCGGTCACCACCCAGGAACTCAAGCAGCCAGAGATCCTCTCCAGCGTCGATGGGGCACTGGACGTGGAACTGACCTGCGCCATCACCGAGGTCGACCTTGGGGTCGGGCATCCGGTCACGGCCTGGGCCTACAACGGCACAGTGCCGGGTCCAACCCTGGAGGTTCGCCCCGGAGACTGGTTGAACATTCACCTCACCAACAACCTGCCGGAGATTCCCGAAGGCCAGGATCCCCACCTCCTCGACCGGCCCCATGCCTGGACCACCACCAACCTGCACACCCACGGCCTCCATGTCTCGCCCAGTGGCAACGCCGACAACGTCTTCCTGGAACTGGCACCGGGGGATGACATGCAACTGGAGATCCCGCTGCCGGACAACGAAACCGGCGGCTTCAACTGGTATCACCCCCACAAGCACGGCGCGGTCTGCCAGCAGGTACGGGCGGGCATGGCCGGTGGCCTGATCGTCCGCGGCGAAATCGACGACGTCCCCGAGATTGCCGCGGCGAAGGAACAGGTGATGGTCCTGCAGGCCATCGAACTGGGCGACGACTTCGCCGTGCCGGACCCGATTCCCGACCCCGATCCCAGCCAGGCCTTCTACCCCCGCTCGCAGATCTTCTACACCGTCAACGGGCAGTACCTGCCAAAGGTCACGATGTACCCGGGCGAAGTGCAGCGCTGGCGGATGGTCAATGCGGCCGAAGGCAAGTTCCTCTCGCTGCACATCCAGGACCATGACTTCAACGTGGTGGCCTGGGACGGCATGACGATGCATGAGCCGGAAGCCACATCGAACATCATGATGTCATCCGGCAACCGGGTCGAATCACTGGTCAAGGCGGGGGCACCAGGCACCTACGAGGTGGTGCTGACCCCGGGTTCGAGCCAGCACCCGGACATGCCGGGCATGGATCATTCGGACACCGTCGACCAGGCGGATCGGGGCGCGGAACTCAAGATCCGGCCGATGTTCTATCTCGAAGTGGTGGGCGAGGGCGAGGAAATGTTCCTGCCGGAAACGCTCCCTGCCTACGACCCTCCCATCCACGACATCGTCAAGTCCCGCCTCGTTCGCTACACGGTCGAACGCGGTCCGGACGGCGTCGAGTTCCTGACCTTCGGCATCGATGGCAAACCATTCCGCGCCGAAAACCCTCCCTACCAGATGAAGCTGGGCACGGCCGAGGAATGGATCGTCATGAACGATTCCGACCCGAAGTACGCCGAGCACGCCCACGCCCTGCACATTCACGTCAACCCGTTCAAGGTGACCAAGGTGAACGGCGTCATCCTGGAGAAACCGTACTGGCGGGACACGATGGCCATTTCCGGCCGCGACGGCGACTGGTTCGCCATGGAAATCAACCTCGACGACTTCACCGGGCTCACGGTGCAGCACTGTCACGTGCTCTCCCATGAAGATCTCGGCATGATGGAGGCAATCGAGATCGTGGAATAAAAGCTCGCGCCGCTGTCAGGATTGGGTAGGGGCGGACGCCGGAGCGTAGCGGAGTCGTCCGCCCGGTTGGCATCCCGCACGCCACGCCAAGGTAG
>CAZNQC010000157.1:0-1518 GCA_964574825.1 uncultured Sphaerobacteraceae bacterium
AACGGCCCATGGAATCAACGAAACTGGGAATTACCGAATAAAAGAATTACCGCAGACGCAATCACGGGGACGAAGGCTTGACGCCACTCTCAGACCGGGGTACCGTCCCCTCAGCACACAAACGTGTATACAGTGTTCAATCCCAAGGCAGGAGTGTGACTCATGGGTTTCGGCAACACCGACTGGTTCGTGAACGATCGCTTTGGTCTCTTCATCCACTGGGGCATCTACGCCCTTCCCGCCCGCCACGAATGGGTCAAGAAACGCGAACAGATCACCACCGAGGACTACCAGAAGTACTTCGACCACTTCGATCCGGACCTCTACGACCCCAAGCAGTGGGCCGCCGACGCCAAAGCCGCCGGCATGAAGTACGCCGTCATCACCTCCAAGCACCACGACGGCTTCTGCCTCTGGGATTCGCAGCTCACCGACTACAAGGTCACCAACACGCCGTATGGCAAGGATCTGATCGGCCCCTGGGTGGAAGCATTCCGCGAAGCCGGGCTCAAGGTCGGGTTCTACCACTCCGTGATCGACTGGCATCACCCCGAGTTCGAAGTCGATAACATTCACCCGCAGAGTGAGGACCAGGCGTTCCGCGAGCAGGAAGCCGGCCGCAATCAGCAGAAGTACGCCGACTACCTCCACGGCCAGGTCAAGGAACTTCTCGGCAATTACGGAAAGATCGACATCATCTGGTTCGACTTCACCGGCCCGGAGAAGAACAAGGAATCGTGGCGGTCCGAAGAGCTGGTCAAACTGGTGCGCGACCTCCAGCCCGACATCATCATCAACGACCGCATCGACTACCCGGAATCGGCCGACTTCGTCACACCGGAGCAGTACCAGCCGAAGGAAACCCCAACCCGCAACGGCCAGAAGGTCGTCTGGGAAGCTTGTCAGACCCTCAACGGCTCCTGGGGCTACGACCGCGACAACCTCGACTGGAAGTCGCCGGACACATTGATCAAGATGCTGATCGACTCGGTCAGCAAGGACGGCAACGTCCTCCTCAACGTCGGCCCAACCGGTCGCGGCGAGTTCGACCCTCGTGCCCGCGCCACCCTGGCCTCACTGGGCGAATGGATGCGCCTCCACGGCCGTTCGATCTACGGTGCCGGGCCCAGCGAGTTCGAGGCCCCCGGCGATTGCCGCTTCACCCAGGTCGGCAACCGGCTCTACCTGCACATCTTCAGCTGGCCAATGCGCCACATCCATCTCGAAGGCTTCGCTGGCAAGGTCGAATATGCCCAGCTGCTGAACGACGCCTCCGAAGTCCGCTACACCGAGGGTGACCCGCACGCGAAGGCGCAAAACACCACCATGTCCGGCGCAGAAGGCGAAATCGTGCTCGAACTGCCGATCCAGCAGCCGAACGTGCTGGTGCCAGTCGTCGAGATCTTCCTCAAAGACGCCTGATCCCATCTCCGGGAGGAGACACGAACTGGCGGGGCGGCGCGCAAAGAACCGTCCCGCCAGTTCTCCCGGCGCATCACGCTGAGTTGTCCATCCTGG
>CAZNQC010000157.1:1618-9274 GCA_964574825.1 uncultured Sphaerobacteraceae bacterium
ATCGCGAATGTACTACTGGCCACCGCGCAAGTCCGAGCCCTGCCTCACATAGCAAGCCACATTCGCGATCTCCAACACATTTCGTAGGGGTCGACTCAATGTCGACCTGGTCTTCTGCACGAAACCCGACGCCCTCGGAGGTTACTAGACAAACCCTCTCCGCCCGCTCTCATCGTTTGCGAGATCGGCCCATCGAGAGCGTCACCTTTCATCCCGACGATAGATCCGGGTCCCATCATCATTGCGGTAAACCTCCGTCCACCCCTCACCTGGCCAGTCCGGATTGCTGGCATTGGCGAACGGCCCGGGCGCGCAGGTCGCCGAAGGATCGTTGCGGTTATAGGGATCACCGATCAACTCGTTCGGCCCGATGTAGATCAGGGTCACGCCATACTCGTCCAGCAGCACCGGGTCGAGCGTCTCCCAAAGAGTATTGATGGCTGCCACCCGCGGCACGATCACATCGTTGCGGAAGTCACCCTGACCCAGGTGCCACTGGTTCTCGTGCCCTTCCCAACCAATGATCACCGGCACGCCAGAACCCGCTGCTGTGGTTCCAACGTCAAGCGTGAATTCACAGCCTCCGGCCGCCAGCATCACGTCCTCGTTGCTCGCGTTCTCCCACAACCAGGCAATACCGCCAGACTCTCCCGCCCACCCAGGCGTCTGATCCAGGAAATAGAGACCATCCATCCCGATCCAGCCCTGGCCCTGGGCCTCCCCGCGCCAGGAGTTCCACTGATGCATGCCAACCGCCGTCGTCGCCACGCCGGACACCACCACCAGCGCGACCATTGCCGCCAGCAGGTAGCGGCCAACCGGAACCGCCCGCAATGCCTGCCAGATCACCACCACACCAATCGCTGCGGCCACCGCCAGCAGCGTCCAGGCCTGGTAATAGAACTTGAACACCATGTTCATGCGGCTGTTGTAGACATCGAGCAGGTAGACGAACTCGGGAATCAGGGTCATCATGAAGCCGAACCCGAACAACGCCAGGGCAACATTGGCCGCATTGAGCCGCGGGTCCCGCTGCCACACCACCAGCATCGCCACAATCGGCAACCCGGCCAGCAGCAACAGCGGCAGCGGCACCAGCAGCCCGAGCACCAGCACCAGCGCACCGACTCCCAGACTGATGCGCAAGAAGAGCGGATCCTGGTCGGCATCCCGCCGTTGCCAGGCCACCACGCCCAGCAACGCCAGCGCCACCATCCACATGAAACCGAACAGGCCGGTGTACTGATCCAGCGTCGAAGCATCGCCATACCACGATGCGAGCGACGCCAGAATGCCACCCACGAACGGAATGCCCGATACCGCATCGGCCAAAGCAGTCTCTGCCGGAGCCGTCGGCGACTCAAAGTGCAGGTGGAACGGCAGCCATGCCCCGATCGCTGTCAGCACCAACAACCCACCGCCCAGCCAGCGCTCGCGCGATACCCATCCGGCGCTACCCACCGCAAACGCCAGCAGGCACAGCACCAGGTAGACCGGCAGGTCCCACGAGTTCATCGCATAGAGGCCGCCGGCCACGCCGCCCGCCACCACGATCCGCAGCCACTGCGAGCGCAGGGATTGCTGGTCCGGTTCCTGTGGCAGAATCGCCAGCATCCAGGCCAGCCCCAGTGCCAGCAGGGTGAACGGCAACGCCAGCAGGTGTGGATGCAGGTCGCCCAGCTGGAAGCTGAACGCAGGGAACTCCGTGATTGCCGCCTGGGTGCCCCCATCGAACCGGCGCGTGGCATCCCACCACAATCCGTACCAGCTCTCGTCCCAAACTGTCTCCCGCCGGTCGATCGTCTGCACCACCAGCCACGGCGTCGCCATGAACACCAGGAACAGTGCAGCCAGCACACCTGCGATCCGTGCCGCCAACAACGAAAAGAAGTGGCCCACCACATTCGCCGCCACGCCAATCGCGGTCACCACCGTCGTGGCGAAAACGGAGGCCAGGGCCAGGTTGAAGGCAATCTGCGGCGTAGTGCCAATCATCTTGGCAACGCCCGCCCACGGCAGGTAGCCCAGGTAGTAGTAGTTGATCGATTCTCCCGCCAGCCAGGCATCATTCGGCGGCATCGATTCCGCCCGCATGGTGGAGGACAGCATCATCAGGTCGGAGAGCTTCTCCTGCCACTGGATCGTGGGATCGTAGCCTCGAAACCAGACGTAGCCAACGAACATCGCCAGGAACCCGGCTTCGGAGGCGGCCACGTGCAGGAGCGACTCCCGGTCGAGAACACCTCGTTTCCAGGCCAACCACCAACTGGCGACACCGCCAATGACCAGCGTGGCCCAAAGCACCGCTGCGCTGAACGGCACCACTGAAGAGATGAAGCTGGAGAGAAACCAGGCCGGCCAGACCAGCACCAGCACCGAAAAGGCACGCCCGAAGGCTGCTCCCCGATCGGCCAGATTGCGGCAGAGCACCAGGACCAGCGGCGTGAATGCCAGGCAAATCAATGTGGTGAGCAGATACCAGGAAAGAATGACGTCGAGGGATTCCAAGGCAACCACCAGGATCGAGCGCCGGGGCGCGGGATGGCCCATCGAGGGCCGACCAACGCGGGGAATCCTAAACGATCCCCTTTGAAAGAACGCTCAAACAGCCGATTTGGTCACAGCAGATCGAGTTGGAGTAGTGGAATCAGGACGGACCGAACGAGCTAGATCAGCCCCCGCCGGATCGCTTCGGCCACGGCATGGGCACGGTCGTTGGCACCCAGTTTGGCGAAGATCACCTGGAGCCGCTTCTTGATCGCGATTTCGCTCCGGTTGAGTTCAGCGCCGATCTCCCGGTTGGTGGCACCCTTCCCGGCCAGTTGCAGGATCTCGCGATCGTCCTCGCTGAGGTCGGCATCGCGGAGAGTCTTCTCCCGGGCGAGACCACCGAGGTCCTCCAGCACGCCTTCGAGCAATTCGGGGCTGAGCTGCCGACGACCGCGAGCCGCCGAGCGAATGGAGCTGATCAGTTCCTCGGCGGGTGTCGATTTCAGGAGGTATCCATCGGCGCCCGCCTCCAGGGCCTGGCGCACGTAGGCCTGGTCACCATACGACGTGAGCACGATCACCGCTCCCCGAAAGTCCTGCTCACGCAGCCGCCGGGTGGCCTGAATGCCGGTTGCGCCCGGCATGCGCAGATCCAGCAGGATCACGTCGGGACGATAGCTTCGGGCATGCTCCAGCGCCTGCGACGCATCGTGGGCCGTTGCCGTGACATCGATATCGCCTGCCGCCTCGAGCAGCTTGCGCAGCCCCTCGATCACGACCGGATGGTCATCGACCAACATCACTGAAATCACGAACCGGATGCTCCTTCGGTACCGCCCACACTTGCGGTTCCATTGTGCATCGTCTCGCCGTTCGTTGTCGCGTCGTCATCACCATTCGACCGCTCGACGAGCATCAGATCGGCCAGCACGTCGTCGGACATCACGCTGCCGGTGTGCGTCCGCTCCACGATGATGGCCGCCCCGCCACCTGCCCGGCTGACGACCGTGAACGTCGCGCCAATCGATGCCGCCCGCTCGCGCATGCTGAGCAGTCCCAAGGAGGTTGGCCGGATGGCAGTCTCCGGATCGAAGCCCGACCCGTTGTCGCGAATGGTCAGTCGCAACATATCGTCGGTCGACTCGATCCGCACCAGCGCTTCATCGGCGCCAGAGTGACGCATCACGTTGTGGATGGCCTCCTGCACGATGCGATAGAGGCCCAATCGAACCTCCGACGTGAGTCCTGGCGGTTCGTCACCAAGCTCCAACCGCACATTCAGGCTGGGCCGGCGCATGGTGCCAATGTAGGCCTCGACCGCCGCCACGACGCCGAGGTCATCCAGATCGGGCGGCCGAAGGTCGAAGATCACGCCGTGGAGTTCCTCGGTCGCCCGCTCCAGCAGACTGTTGACACTGGCCAGCGCCTGCTCCCGATCATCGTGACTGGTGGAACCGTTGCTCATCTGCAGTGCTCGGGCCTGGTAGAGAGCACCTGTGATCAGGGGAGAGACGGCATCGTGGATCTCGCTGGCAATCCTGCGCTGCTCATCTTCCTGCAGGCGCAGCGTGCGACGCAGGAGATCGCGCATCTGGCGGGTTTGCACCTCGCGGAACTGTTCGATCTCTTCCAGGGCAGTGGACTGGGCTTCGATTTCCGACACACCACTCGCCAACTCAACGCTGAGGTCACGCACTTCACCCGTTCCGACCGGCTCGATCCGGCGGCTGAAGTCTCCCTGGCGAATCGCCAGGAGTTGTCCCGTCAACGTCCGCACCGGCCGGGCGGTGAGTTCCCCGACGACCACCGCCAGCGCGAGGATCGCCAGGGCCGCGAGACCCAGCACGACCAAACCCTGCGACATCATGTGCTCGACATAGGAGCGCGGGGCGGGATTGGTGACGATGGTGGCCCAGGTCAGATTCTCGATCACGAGTGGCTGATACACCCCGAGCAGCGGCGCCCCATCGGTCGACTCGGTCATGAACTCACCGGTTGCGCCATTGCGCGCCAGTTCGAGCTGGGGAGTCGTTTCGCTTATCCAGAAGGCTGGATCGCTCCGGATACCCGCCGTGGCGAGGAAGACCTCGTTGTTGCCCCGCACGATCGCGATTTCGGTGTTGCCTCTGGCCAACGGCAGAACGACCTGCTCCAACTGCTCCATGCGAATGATGACGCCCAGTGCGCCAACCACGGTTCCCGGACCGGTGGTGGTCGCGGGGCTGGGAGAATCTTCGTCTTCGGTGGCGGAGGCTGGCTCGTTGGTGCCGTCACTACTCGCCGTCCCATTTTCATCAGTCGTAATCACCGGCACGGTGATCACGACATTGACGACCTCTTCGCTGACGGGGATGCGCGACGAAACACGAACTTCCTGGTTCGCCATGGTGTTGGCGAACTGATCGCCCAGCCCGGAGATGACATCGTCGGTGGTGCCGGGAGCCCGAATCACCTGACCATCAACATTGACCAGGAAGAGGGCAGAGAATTCCGAATGGTTGAGCGACGCTCCCCCCAGCACCTGGTCGGCCGCGGCCGGATCCATGGAGATCACGGCCGGATTGGCAGCCAGGGATTCCAGATCGGTGATATTGCGGGTGAAGAAGCTGGAAACCGAGCGGTCGATGAGGCTCGCGATGGTGAGCTGGTTGTCGACGATGTGGTCGCGATTGCGTTCGGCGCTGCGGTCGAGAAAATAGGCGAGGACCAACAGAAGCGGCAGCAGGCAGGCCAGCGCGAAGAGGATGAATCTGGTACGAAGTGACATGCGCTGGATCATGCGGGAACGAAACCCTCCGCGTACGGGGTGCGGACGCGCTCGTCATCCACCAGCAAGCTGGCGGTCCTCCAGGTCAAACGTCAGTTGTGGGGACCCGTGGCACTGGCATGGGGCCGTTGCGGCCCGATGGGGATGGGAGGGAGGAATGACAGCGCACACTATTCGCCCATGACGCAGCCCACGTTCATCAATTGTCGCGTAGTCCATTCCCAGGTTCCATATACATGAGAACCCATACCGGGGGCCGTTCGGACCTGCGGTGCCGCTTGATGTGGAGCAGTGTAGGGCACTCCATGTCATCTGGAAGACGGATCTGCCAGCCAGGCCGGCCCGAAGTTGCCGGTGGCTGGAATCGTCCCAGGGAGGCTGGTCGCCGCTGGACCCGGCGTCGATTGTTCGCTATGGTGCCAGCCGGATACATCGGTGAGACTCCACGAGGGGGAACCATGACACGAGTGGCGGTGATCGGTGGCGGAATCGTGGGGGCGAGTGCCGCCTATCACCTGGCCCGCGCCGGGGTGGAGACGATCCTGGTCGACCGCCAGGACCAGGGCCATGCAACGGCCGCCGGAGCGGGCATCATCTCGCCCGGTGCCAGCACACGACCACCAACGGCGTTCTTCCCCCTCGCGCAGATCTCAGCGACCTACTATCCCGAACTGGTTGCGTCCCTGGCTGCCATTGGCGAAGTTGACTCGCGCTACGAGGTCGTCGGGGAGTTAATCCTGGCCCGAACCGACGACGAATACGGAGACTTGCCGGCGCTGGCTGCCCTGATGGCCGAACGTCGTGCCGCCGGCATGCCAAACATCGGCGAGGTCACCCAGATCGACGACCAGACTGCGCGGGAGCTCTTCCCTGCGCTTGGCCCGGTCAGGGGTGCGTTGCACGTTTCCGGCGCCGCTCGGGTGGACGGCGACTTCATGCGCAGGGCACTGCTCGGTGGTGCCCATCACTACGACACCGACGTGCGCCACGGTGATGCCTCATTGCTCGTGGAGGGGCAGCGTGTCACCGGGATCCGGGTGAACGATGACCTCATTTCGACCGATGCCGTGATCGTGGCTTCGGGGGCATGGACGAATGCGTTGCTCGCCCCGCTCGGTGTCTCCGTGGCGGTCGAACCGCAGCGCGGCCAGATCCTCCACGTGACACTGCCCGGCACCGACACCTCCCGCTGGCCGATCATCGGCGGAACCGGTGACCAGTACATGCTGACGTTCGGGCCGGACCGGGTCGTTTCCGGGGCGACGCGGGAGACCGGATCCGGATTCGATGTACGGATGACGGTGGGTGGCGCGAAGCACATCCTCGACCACGCGATGAGCGTCGCTCCCGGTCTGGCGCAGGGCACGCTCCTCGAGATCCGGGTCGGGTTACGCCCCCTCTCGCCCGACGGCCTCCCCTATCTTGGTCTCGTGCCTGGATACGACGGCCTTGTGCTGGCCACCGGCCACGGCGCAAGCGGGCTGATGCTCGGCCCCTGGTCGGGACTGGCTGCGACCCAACTTGCCCTGGGCGAACCGGTGTCACTCGACCTGGCACCATTCGCCGTCGATCGCTCCATCACCTGATGCCCACCCTCACCTCGTCACCACTCCCTCCATCGGAAAGGACCACCGTGCTCAACATCATCAATGCTGGCCCGATCGACCTCGTCACCTTCGATCTCTACGACACGCTGGTGGAAGCCGATCCTCCGCGCTGGGAACGCTTCGCCCGGGCGGCGCAACGAGCTGGCATCGGGGGCGATGCGGCGACCTTCAAGGTGGCCGACCGCGTGGCGGAAGACTTCTACACCCAAGAGAACGGCGGCATCCCGATCCGTGACCGGTCGCCGGAAGACATCGAAGCGTTTCGCCTGGCCTACACCGGTGTCATGCTCGAAGCGGCTGGACTCCCCCATGACGCCGAGACGGCCCTGCGAGTGCGGCAGATCTACGTCGGCGAGATCGATGCGATGGGCTGGACCTATCGCGTGTTCGACGATGTGCTTCCGGCCTTGCAGATGCTGGAAGAAGCCGGGATCAGGCGAGCAGTGATCTCCAACGCCGACGCCGATGTCACCGAGTTCTGCCTGCACCTCGGCTTCGCGCGGCACATGGACCTGATCGTGACCTCGGCGCTGGTTGGCTGGGAGAAACCCGACTCACGTACGTACTTCGCTGCGCTCGACCCGCTCGGCGTGAAGCCGGAGGCGGCACTCCACATCGGCGACCAGGCACTCTCGGACGTCGTCGGAGCGCGGGCAATTGGGATGGGCGCCGCCATCATCGATCGGTACGGACGGCATGCAGATGGTGAACATGACGCGATTCGGGTGCCATCGCTGACCGACCTTGCCGACCTGGTGATTGCCCACAATGCTTCTCTGGTGCGATAGAGCA
>CAZNQC010000158.1:0-1235 GCA_964574825.1 uncultured Sphaerobacteraceae bacterium
TCAGTCTTCGATCGGCTCGTGATGATCGAAGTCGGACACACCGTACTTCCAGTGGCCCGAAAACGACGTCCACTCCCGGTCGAACCCGGCTTCATTGAGCAGGAAGCGGCGGATCCCCTTCAGACCGTTCGCTTCACCAGCGGCGAAGACGAAGGATTCGCCCTCCGGTACGCCTCCGGCCACAAATGCACGCACCGCTTCTTCCAGCGCTGTCGTGGTGCCGGGCCTGGCGCCGTTGCGGTGAACCCAGGTCACTTCCACGTTGGCGGGTGATGCGAACTGCTGCTCGTCGTCCGGACCGTTCACTTCAATGAAGACGACGTAGGTCTTCTCCGGGCTCGCCTCGGCCAGATGCCGGGTGATGGACGGGATGACCGTCTCGTCGCCGATCAGCAGGTACCAATCGAAGGCATCCTCGATGATGTGCGAGCCACGGGGACCGAGGATGCCGACCTGATGCCCTGCTTCGGCGCGGGCGGCCCAGTTGGAGGCTGGTCCGTCGCCGTGCAGCACGAAATCGACCACCAGTTCCTTGTCTTCCTGCGAGTAGCGCAGCGGAGTGTAGTCGCGCAGGTCTGGCCGTTTGCGACCCTCGGGATAGTGAAGTCCATCCGGTCCCTGCTCCGGCAGGTTCGGGCTGGTGGCATCCGGTTCCGGCAGTGCCACCTTGATATGGTCCTGCGGGGACAGCGACTGGAAGGTGGCCAGGTCGTCGCCCGTGAACGTGATGCGACGGTAGGTTGGCGTGATGTCCTCAACGGCGGTGACCGTCACGAGGCGTGGCTGGAGGTCGAAGCGCACGCGGCGCTTGCGGCTGGCAATATCGGTCATGAATGCGTCTCCGGTTCGGGCAGCTTCGTGCCCAGCAAGGCGATCAGGCCATCGGCCAGTCCAGATCGCCACCAAACGTGATCGTGTCCTCCCGCAAATTCGCGGTAGGTCACCTGGTATCCCTTTGCCCGCAGCACATCGCGCATGTGGCGGTTGACCGACACCATGTCGGGGACCCCGGAACGGGAGGACTGGTTTTCGAGGGTTCCCACTTCCATCCAGAAGCAGACGGGAACGGTGGGTTCGCCAACCGTGCGGGATGGAAGCCATCCCCATCCGGGGGCGTCGCCCAGTTCGCCGCTTTCCAGGTCCTGCCGGACATTCGGCTGCCACCAGTAGGAACCGGACTGGGAAAGCACGTTGGCGAACGCTTCCGGATGGGTCAGGCCACACCAGGCAGCAGC
>CAZNQC010000158.1:1335-9083 GCA_964574825.1 uncultured Sphaerobacteraceae bacterium
GTCGCGCTCGTTGTCCAGGCTCGGGCTGTGGAACCGGTGGGCTGTCACCGTCCCTTGTGGCGCATCCGGCTGGGAAACGATCCAGGGTTCGGAGGCGGCATTGGGCAACTGCAGCAACGAATCGCTGGCTCGCCCGCCTTCCTCTGGTTGGTACCCCAGTGACTCATCGACGACCAGCACCGGATTGAGCGGGTCGGGCACCCAGCCTCGCTGACGGGTATCCCAGTCCTGCTCTTCCCGTTTGGGCACCAGCGAGTCGTTGGGGGCGAACTGGTAGCTCGTGCGCACCGTATCGCGCATGCGCAGCGTCCGGTACCAGAGGTCCGTACCGGGCAGATGTGCCAGTTGCCGTTCCGGGAAGTCGAGTCCCGAGACCCATTCAACCAGCACCACGTTCTTGAGCGGCTCGGTCTCGCGCCAGAGGAACGTGACCCAGACGACGCCCGGTGCTTCTGGAACCGGCTCGACGAGAGGGGCACCGGTCGCTTCGATCTCCGCCCAGAACGTGGCCAGGGCCTCAGGATCGGCTGCGCGGTCGGCTTCCAGACGCCGCAGGCGCGGGCTCGCGATCAGGGATGGTGCTGCGAGGTCAACCATCACCTAGCGCTCGCCGTTGACGAAGATGGCTTCGACATCATCCATCATCGCGTGGCTGGCAATCACGCCGGTGGCGCCACTCCAGAGCGCGCCATCGACCTGGACCACCTGGTCGTTCTGGACAGCGGTGATCTGCTGGAAGAGCGGCATCTCCAGGTACGCCTGGAGGGCGTCGACCATCTCCTGGTCGCGCGTGGCGGCCAGCAACCAGTCGGCATTGAGCAGGTCAAGTTGTTCCAGCGAGATGTCGCGGCCACTATGGGGCGGC
The DNA here is from genome assembly GCA_964574825.1 of uncultured Sphaerobacteraceae bacterium. Lineage (GTDB taxonomy): Bacteria > Chloroflexota > Chloroflexia > Thermomicrobiales > UBA6265 > JACCYX01. The sequence continues at coordinate 2,201 of CAZNQC010000158.1, forward strand.
ACCATCTCGTTGGTCAGGTCGTTGCCGGTGAGCCCCGACCAGGTCAGCACGCGGCCAGTGATCCAGGCATTGGCCATCACGACCGGGAACTCAGGCTGTGGACGGAAGACGACCACCGAATTCCCGGCGAAGTCCCCGATCTCACCAGCAATGCCAGCGGCCCGGGCGCGGGCATCTTCAATGGCGGCGGTGGCTTCGGCAGTTTTGCCCAGCACGTGGGCCCAGGCCAGCTGCTCGTATTCCCACTGCTGGAGTCCCTCGGCATCGTCCAGCGCGACCGAGATCTCGCCGGTCGCGAAGGTCGGGGCGATCTGCGAGAGGGGTTCGTACTGGTCGGGGAAGAGATAGCGATCGGCGAGGATGACGTCTGGCGCCAGCGAGACGATCAGCTCCATGTCCAGCTCGCTCCAACCGCCAACATAGACGACGTCTGGATCGATCTGGTCGAGGAGGTATTCGGCAACGGTTTCCCCATTGGAGGAGCGGGTGACGCCAGCCGGTTGCAGGCCAACCGCGAGCACCGCATCCACGGCGCCATCGGTAATCGCGATGATGGTTTCGACCTTCTCCGGGATCTCGATGTCGCCATAGATGGTGGGCAGGACACCCTCCGGAAACTCGACCGCCAGGCCGGACACCATCGGGGTAGCGGCGAGTACGGGCAGGTCATCGTCCTGCGCGAGGGCGAACCGGCCACCGGCAAGCGTGGCGGCGGTGAGACCGGCGGCCCCGGCAAGAACGTGGCGACGAGTGATGGTGCGCATGCTGGTGTGACTCCCCTGAAGCCCGACTCCCCCGCCGGACCGACCATTATCCGACCAATCGTGTCGGCTTTCATGCGGAGTGTAGTCGCAGTACTCCGACGAGGTCAATCAGGTTTCTGGCAGACGTGCAGGACAGGATGGTGGGCGGTGATATTGCATTTGGCCCGGGGAATAGGGGTTCGTCAAAGATGGTTGATTCCATAGGCTTTTCCGGGCTTCTTTCTCCCGGAATAACCCCATTACCCCGACGGAGGTAATCATTCGTGAGTGAGTCGCAGGACTGCGCCGGGTCGAGGTTGGAAGAAAATGCGCTGCAAGCAATGCGATTTGCAGAAACTCCGAGAATTGGTTGATTCCATAGGCATTTGAGGGCTTCTTTCTTGCGAGCAACGGTGAGTTCTTGCCAATGCAGAAACGTGATTGCTCACGAGACGATTGGTGGCTCGACGTTGGCAGGCCGCTGCATGAGTGACCGGGTAGGTGCTGCGTGACGTTGCGATGGACCGGATCATTTCCGGTCCGTACCTATCGAACGCATCGAGAAGCCGAAATCTCGCCACATGCGGCGAGATTTCTCGTACGTACAGTCTGAGTAAAGAGAAAAGAGTAACGAGTAAAGAGGTTATGGAGAGAACGTGTGAGGCTATTGCCGATGGCCAGGTCGGAGTGGGCGGTCTGGGATCTGGGTGACCGAACTACGAACCGGCAGCGCGTTTGCCGGAGTGGATGGCGACAGTGCCGAACCCGAGCAGGGCGTAGGTGACGTCCTCCAGGCCAGCGGCGCGCATACGGTCGGCAAGGTCGTTGGCGGTCGGGAAGTTGTCGACCGACTCCGGTAGGTAGGAATAGGCCGACTTCGAACCGCTCAGCACGCCTCCCACCAGCGGCATGACGCGCTTGAAGTAGAACTGGAAGAGGGGCCCCAGGAAGGGTCGGTGGTAAGGCGTCATCTCCAGACAGATGAAGGTGCCCCCCGGGCGCAGCATCCGGCTCATCGCGCGAATCGCCTCATCGTAGTCAGGCATGTTCCGCAACCCGAACGAGACCGTGCAGGCGTCGAACGATGCGTCCGGGAAGGGCGGGTTCATTGCATCCCCCACCACGAACTCGATGTTGCCGGGCCGGTCGGCAGCCTTGCGTTTCGCCTCTTCGATCATTTCGGTCGAGAAGTCGACGCCCACCACACGCCTGGCCCCCGCTTTGGCCATCGCGAACGCCAGGTCCCCGGTGCCAGTGGCCATGTCGAGTACCTCGGGACGCCGGTCGGAGGTCGATCCGATCGCCAGCTTCGCAACCCGCTTGCGCCAGCGCTCGTCCATGCCGCCGGTCATGATCCGGTTCATCAGGTCGTAGCGCGGGGTGATGCGGTCGAACATGGCCCGCACGTCGGCCTTGTCCTGAATCGCACCCTGGCCGGTTGTCGTTGTGGAATTCTGCTGGTCGCTCATAAATCCATGTCCCTCATCCCTGTTCGTTGTGATCCATCGCCAGGTTCAGGATCGAGCGTGTTCTCCATTCACGGATTCCACGCGGGTTGGTCGTCATACGCCGGGTCGACACGGAGTCGCCCTCTCCGTTTGACCGGAACCGGGGCATGATCGCTTCGTCTGGCGACGCGACGATTGCCTCCGTCGTCATCGTGAACCAGGCCTGATCCCCGGGCGACATGCGGTGATCAGGCACTCAACACCAGCGCGGCGGCAAGCGCCAGGCTGTAGATCAACAGCCCCCTCCCGGTGTTGCCAAGGGTAGGGTTGAGCTCACGGCCCGTCCGCGTGGTCACCTGATTCCAGAGACTGACCCCGAACGGCCACCACATCAACGTGATCACCACCCAGAAATCGAGCCAGCCAACCGCCCACATCACGACCGGCGTGGCGGCGGCGATGATGAGCATCAGGCCGTACTCAAACTGCGTGTTGCGCTTGCCGAGCCGCACCGCCAGGGTCTTCTTGCCCGCGGCACGGTCAGTGTCGATGTCACGCAGGTTGTTGACGATCAGGATGCCCACCGCCAGCGCACCGACGGGAATCGCGGTGACGAGCGCCAGGGCCGTCAGTTCCTTCGTCTGGATATAGGCCGTGCCGGTCACGGCTGCCAACCCGAAGAAGAGGAAGACGAAGACTTCACCCAATCCCAGGTAGGCCAATGGCCACGGTCCGCCCGTGTAGGCCACGGCACAGATGATGGCCGCGATACCGAGCGCGAAGATCGGCCAGCCACCGCGAATGGCAAGCGGCAACCCGGTCACCACGGCCAGGACCAGCGTGAAGATGGTCGCCCGGATCACGCCCTCAGCGGTGATCAACCCGCTGGCAGTGACACGGGTTGGTCCCAATCGGTCGGCGGTGTCGGCCCCACGCTTGAAGTCGAGCGCGTCGTTGGCGAAGTTGGCAGCAATCTGCAGCAGAAGCGCCGTGATCATGGCCAGCACGGCATAGAGCCACTGCTGCCCACCTTCGTAATAGGCGACCGCCGTGCCGGCAATGACCGGCGCGACGGCCGCCGGCAAGGTCTTCGGCCGGGCGGCCAGCACCCACATCTGCAGGGGTGACATGGTGGTCGCACTCATGAAGCACCTTCTCCGGGCAGCAGGTCGAGGTTGTCGATCAGGCGCACACCATCAATGCTCGCCGCGACGATCGCCCGGGCACCAGGCTCGACGGTATCCAGCGGTTCCAGGGTCTGCGGGTCGACGATCTGCAGGTAATCGAGGTCGATTTGCGGATGCCGCTTGAGCAGGACCGCTCCGGCGATGATCAGACGCATGGCGGCCCTCTCCCCTTCGGCCACAGCGAATTGCATGGCCTGCAACGCTTCGTACAGAGCCGGGGCGACCGCGCGCCCGGTCGGACTGAGCCGCACGTTGCGGGAACTCATCGCCAGGCCGTCCGGTTCACGCACCGTCGGCACTGGCACGATGGCGCCCGGCAGGTGCAGGTCGCGATGCATGCGAATGACCATCGCCAGTTGCTGGAAGTCCTTTTCCCCAAAGTAGGCACGATCGGGGCGAACCTGGTTGAGCAGGATGCTGACAACCGTGGCGACCCCATCGAAGTGACCGGGGCGCGATTCGCCTTCCCACAACTCGGTGACCCCCGAGACGTGGACGCTGGTCGCGAACCCGTCCGGATAGACCGTGCCAGCCTCCGGCGCGTAGACCAGCCTGGCTCCGGCGGAGGCAGCAAGGTCAACGTCGCGCTGGAGATTCCGGGGGTATTTCGCCAAATCAGCGGGATCATTGAACTGGGTGGGGTTGACGAAGATCGAGACCGCAACCAGATCGTTTTCGCTGGCAGCCTGGCGAATCAGCGCCAGGTGGCCCTGATGGAGAGCCCCCATCGTCGGCACGAAGCCAACAGTGGCCTGGGGCGGGATTTCCGCGGCCAGGGCCAGCGGTGTCGTGACGATGGTGGCGGTCACGCGGAGGCCTCATCGCCGCGCAGGTTGGCGAGCACCGAGGACTTCAGCTTGTAGCCGTGGTCAGGCTGCGGGTAGGTGCGGTCGCGAACGTCGGCGGCAAAGGCAGCGAACCCCTCACGCATGGTCTGGGCGAGATTGCCATAGCGCTTGACGAAGCGGGCGGCATGGCGGTCTTCAATCCCCAGCAGGTCGTGCATCACCAGCACCTGCCCATCGCAGGAGGGGCCAGCCCCAATCCCAATCACCGGGATGGACACGCGTTCGGTAATCAGGGTAGTCACGGCAGACGGGACGACCTCGACCACGATCATCATCGCTCCGGCTGCGGCCACCGCATCGGCATCGGCCAGCAGGGCCCGGGCGGACTCGACTTCCTGACCCTGCACCTTGAACCCACCAAGCAATCCGGCAGTCTGCGGGGTAAGACCGATGTGCCCCACCACAGGAATCCCGGCATCGGCGATGGCGCGGACGCGGCTGGCGAGGCGGACGCCGCCTTCCAGCTTGACCGAGTCGGCGCCACCTTCCTTCATCAGGCGTCCGGCATTGGTGACGGCCTGTTCGTCGCTGACCTGATAGCTCATGAACGGCAGGTCGGCCACGATCTGGGCGTTTGGTGCGCCCCGGCGGACGGCCTTCAGGTGATGGAGGATGTCTTCCATCGTCACCGGCACGGTCGAGTCGTAGCCGAGCAGCGTCGTGCCAACGGAATCGCCCACCAGGATCAGGTCAACCCCCGCATCGGCCGCAAACCGGGCCGAGGGCGCATCGTAGGCGGTGACCATCACCAACGGCGGCTGGTCGGGACCAGCCTTGTAGCGGCGCAATGTCGGAATCGTCCAGGTGGGTCGGGTGGAATCAGTCATGGGTGAGCTCAGGCGACATCCCCGGGCTGGAGATCACCGGCCTCCTCGGGGGTATCCTGCCAACGTCCCTCGCGGGCGCGGACCAGCGCGGTCACCAGCTGGTTGGCGGGCACCTTGATCGCGTGGCGGCGAGCTTCGGCCACGACGGCGCCGTTGATGGCATCGATCTCGGTGGGCGCTCCGGACTCAAGGTCAACCAGCATCGAAGAGCGGTTGTCCCCGGTGCTGCGGGCCACATCCTCGATGGCGGCGAAGACCTCGGCCACATCGATCTTGACGCCGCTGGCCTTGCCGACCGCCACCACTTCGCGCGCGATGGTTTCGGCGGCAGCCTTCAGGGCCGGATCGGAGGCAATCGCCCGGTTCTCGACGCTGCCAAGGGCTGTCAGCGGATTGATCGCGGCATTGACGGCCAGCTTGCGCCACACCCAGCGGTGTATGTCGTCGACGGCCACGGTTTGGAGATTGGCGCTGGTGAGCGCCTGGGCGATGGCCGACAACGAGGCGTTGACCGGGTTCGCCCGCCGCCCAATGGCAGTGATGCCAGCCCCGGTGTGAATGACCACGCCCGGTTCGGTGCGCATGGCGGCCTGGGTGGTGACCCCAAGGTAGACGTGGGGCCGCATGCCATCACGCAGCAAGGTGGCTCGCAAAGCCGAGGCATTGCCCAGGCCATTCTGCAGGGTGACGACGATGGTGTCGCGATTGAGATAGGGTTGCAGCGGAGCGACGGCTTCGGCCGAGGCCCACGCCTTGACCAGCACCAGCACGACTTCGCAGCCTTCGACCGCAGCCGGATCGGAGGTGGCCTGCAGGGGGATGATGCTCGGAGCGCCAGAACGCTCGACGATGGTCAGACCGTTGGCCTGGATCGCTTCGAGATGGGCGGAAGGGCGGCCAAACAGCACGACCCCTTCGACCGGTTTGCCTGGCCCGGCGGCCATCGCCAACCGACCAGCCATCAACGACCCCATGGCTCCAGCGCCAACCACCGCTATCCGCACGTTCCCGTCCTTCATCGCTGCCGGGCAACCGGGAATCGGCACCACCATTGGTGCGCTGCCCCACTTGGCTCCCGTTGTGGCCGTATTGTCGCACGACTGGCGGGGCGGTTCATGCTTGCCTCGACCACGCCGCAGCCCGTGAGAAGCGCGCTCTCCGCCCGGCAAGCCAAACTGCAACGATCGACGCGGGAACCTCAAGCAGCTGCCCACCCGCTATCTGAAAGGAACGACTCATGGCACGAGTAATCGTGGGAATGGTGATGTCGCTGGACGGGTTCGTCAGCGGACCGGATGGGGACCTGAGCCAACTCTATCCGGACTTTGAAGCGATGCGAGACAGTGATGTCGTCCAGGAGGCGATCCAATCCACCGGAGCGGTGGTGATGGGCCGCCGTTCGTATGAGATGGGCAATGGGGATTTCACCGGCTACGAGCTCCAGGCGCCGATTTTCGTGGTGACACACGAAGCCCCGGACGTGGTGGCAAAAGGCGAAAACGATCACCTCTCCTTTACCTTCGTGACGGAAGGTGTGGAACGAGCGATCGACCTGGCGAAGAAGGCTGCCGGCGAGCAAGACGTGACCGTGGTCGGCGGGGCGGAGATCATCCGGCAGTGCATCGAGCATGGCCTGGCTGACGAGATCCAACTCGATCTGCGTTCGGTCCTGCTCGGTGATGGATTGCGGTTGTTCGAGCGGGGAGATTTCCCGCCGATCGAGTTGGAATCGTTGGACGTGCGCGAGTCACCGGGCATCACCCACCTTCGGTATCGGGTCCGGACCTGACGTGCCAGTCCCGCGTACCGGAGATGGGTGATCGACGCGAC
>CAZNQC010000159.1:0-4668 GCA_964574825.1 uncultured Sphaerobacteraceae bacterium
CCATGTCGATCTGCTGCTGGATGACCTCCTCCGTGGTGCTAAGGCGCTGGGTGAGCGTTGCTCGCTGCACTTGAAGCTTGCCAAGCGGTCGCGCACCTCGTCCGTTGTGAGTGAGCCATCGGCGACGAGATCGGGAGGGCCTTCCTCTCTCACTTCCAGGGGGGCCATTTTTTCGACGCGAGTATGCGCCTCGCGCTCGACGCTCAGCCGGGGTTCGAGCCGGGACGCAACCTGCTCGCGCATGGTCGCGATCTCGTCGGGAAGTGGTTGTGCACGAGGTCGCGGTGATCACGCGGGTGTCACACGTTATCGGGACCGATCATGCCCCGATTGTGCTCATTCGAGCCTGACCGGGCGGCTGCGATTCGTCTTCGCGTATCAGGCCCGGCTAGTCCAGCCAGAGTAGTTGGGCAGGAATCAAACACCGCGTTCGGACGACGACGTCAGCACCGCCAGGGCGCACGATGAACAGGTCATCAGTTGATCGTTCGCGCAAACACCGGAGTACAAATTCACATGAAACAGATTGAAAAACCCCAAAAGAGCCTCTCAATGGGACGCCGCGGTTTTCTGGGTGGTGCGGCCGCACTAGGTGTTAGCGCCGGATTGTCCGCGCCTGCCACTTTCTCCAATACCGCCACGGCAGAGTCTTCGGACATCGCGTTGCGAGACCAGGATTTGCCATTTATCGCCGCAGAAGAGACCTATTCCACCGACGAACTGATGGCGCTGAACGCCATTAACGATGATCACGTAGAGTTCCTCAAGGAAACCGGTCTTGCCGAAATGGGCCCTGATCGAATCGCCGCAATGGATGAGGCGGGGATCAACGTTCAAATCCTCTCCGCACATACGCCGGGCGTGCAGAATCTTCCCGGCCAGGAAGGCATCGATTTTGCCTATCGTCTCAACAAGATGATTGCCGATGGCCCGATGGCCACCTATCCGGGGCGGTTCCAGGCCTATGCAACCTTGCCGCTGCAGGACCCGGAGGCATCAGCGGACGAACTGGAACGCGCCGTTCGGGAAGATGGCTTTGTGGGAGCCATGACCAATGGATTCATTGGCACAAAATTCCTCGACCACCCCGATTTTGAGCCCCTTCTGGCGCGTGCCGAGGCACTTGATGTGCCGATATACCTGCATCCAGGCTTCCCACCTGATGAAATCTTCAAAATTTACTACCGCATTGCGCGGCCAGAATATAACGAAGAGTATCAGGACTACATTTTCAGCGGCTCAGGATACGGATGGCACCAGGAAGTCCTTACTCAATGCCTTCGACTGATCATGACTGGGGCGTTCGACAGATTTCCCAAACTGCAGTTCATTGTCGGCCACATGGGGGAGGGTCTTCCGTTCTTCTACGAGCGTATAGAGGAAGATCTGGGCGATGTGACCGAAGACGCACTAAACAAGCCGATCGGGCAATACTTCAACGACAATTTCTGGTACACAACCAGCGCATTCCCTCAGGATGAGCTGCTTCATCTTCTGTTGAAGTACATCAGTGTCGATCGAGTGATGTTTGCAACCGATTACCCGTTTGCAGACATGAAGCAACAAACTGATTGGTTTCGGGCAGTCGATCTGCCACGCGAGGCCAAGGAAAAAATCGCGTTCCGAAACGCAGAAACGCTGTTCGGAATAAAGGTCTGACGCATCCGCCCGCCCGGCGCTGCGGGCAGGCGTCCCCCGTTCATCCGCCAAGGAGTAAAGGCTGACGGAGAGGATGACATCGCTCACTCCCCTCTTGGCAGATGACATCCTGCCAACCATTGCAAGTGCTAGCGGTCGCCAGAAAGGTGACCGCTAGCAGGACCAGGATCAATGTGAGATTTTGCGTTTTCCAGTCTTCGAGGCTACTCGCTCGCATCTACCCCGCCACCGAGAGATCTGGGTCGACGAACACCTGGTACATACCGATTGGCATCACATAGAGCACGCCTGGCAGGATGTACTCTGCCTGTTCCATCAGCCCCACTGCGAGGCGTCGAGCGACGTCTCCGTCAATGCTTCGAGGATGCTCGGCCCTATCACCACGCACCAATACACGAGCAGCACGAAAGAACTGATTGGCACCCCGGCGATGGAGAGCAGAAACCTAAACCTGCTCGTCACCACGCTTCGGGCAGGGACATTCAGCTCTGACGCACCCGACCTTCCCGTCGGTCCCCACGCCCGCCCTCTGTTCCTTCCGCCTGCTTACCACGGTCTCCCTCTGTGATGTCACTCCCTCTAGCTCCCGCCTATTCGGTGTCTACCCCGGCGGCGCCTTACTCATGCTGTCCACCACATGACCGCTCCCAGATCATCGCATCCGAGTTGACCATGGCTCGTGACCCAAGCTGATCGTGCAGAGGGGGGACAATCACGCGGGTGTCACACGTTATCGGGACCGATCATGCCCCGATTGTGCTCATTCGAGCCTGACCGGGCGGCTGCGATTCGTCTTCGCGTATCAGGCCCGGCTAGTCCAGCCAGAGTAGTTGGGCAGGAATCAAACACCGCGTTCGGACGACGACGTCAGCACCGCCAGGGCGCACGATGAACAGGTCATCAGTTGATCGTTCGCGCAAACACCGGAAAAGGCTCACGTCATGATCATCGTCGATACCATCACCAAACGCTATGGCAACACCGTCGCCGTCGATTCGCTCAGTTTCACCGTTCAGCCCGGGGTCGTTACCGGCTTCCTCGGTCCCAACGGCTCCGGAAAGTCCACGACCATGCGCGTGATCATGGGGCTCGACAGTGCCACGTCTGGTCACGCCACCGTCAATGGCAAGTCGCTCGCCGACCACCGGGCACCACTGCATGAGGTGGGCGCGCTGCTCGAAGCCCGAGCCATCCATCCTGATAGATCGGCGTTCGACCATCTCTCGGCCCTGGCGGCGACGAACGGGATTCCCACCCGGCGGGTTCATGAGGTCCTTGATGTGGTCGGGTTGACCTCGGTAGCAAAGAAGCGCGCGGGCGCATTCTCGCTTGGCATGGGGCAGCGGCTCGGGATCGCCGGCGCCCTCCTCGGAGACCCCGACATCATCATCCTGGATGAGCCGGTCAACGGACTCGATCCTGAAGGCATCGTCTGGATCCGAACCCTGCTCAAGGACCTTGCCGACCAGGGTCGCACCGTGTTCGTCTCGTCTCACCTGATCTCGGAGATGGGTCTCATGGCCGAGCACCTGATCGTGATTGGCAGGGGCCGACTGATTGCGGACACCACGGTCGACGAGCTGCGGCGGATGGACGGCGACAACAGCGTTGAGGTCGATACTCCCGATCCCCTGGCTCTCACGCAGGCCCTGCTGGAGGACGGCGTTTCGATCGACACCACCGGCGAAACCAATATGCTGCGAGTTCGGGGGCTGCCGGCGGCCGTGATTGGCGAACGGGCCTTTGCGGCGGGTATCCCGCTCCACTCACTCATTCCCCGAGAGTCCTCGCTCGAGCAAGCGTTCATGAAACTGACGCGTGATTCCGTCGAGTACCAGCCCGTCGCGGCCTGACACTTCATCATCCAATCACCATTCAGCCCGGCCTCGCCGCGGCACCAAGGAGCACCATCATGGCTACCTTCATTGCAGAGCCAGGAGTACCTGGACCTGCTCGTGACGTCGATCCGGCAGCCACCATCAACAATCGGATGGACACGCGTACCCTGGCAGTGACCTTCCCGCGCGTCGTTCACTCGGAGTGGGTGAAGTTCCGCAGTCTCCGCTCGAACTGGCTGACTCTGCTGTTGACCGCCGTGGGGATCCTGGCGTTCGGAGCAATCTACTCAGCCGTCTACACTCCCGAGGACGACAACGATCTCTTCAGCAACCCGATTACCGTCCCGCTGACGGGCTACGTGCTGGCTCAGATTGTCATCGGCATCGTCGGCGTCATCGCCTTCAGCAGCGAATTCGTCAACGGCATGATTCGCACGACGTTCGCCGCAGTGCCGAAGCGGTTGCCGGTCCTCGGAGCCAAGGCAATTGTGCTCGCTGGTGTCACCGCTGCGGTAACCGTGCCGACGATGATCGGAACTTTTTTTATCGGACAAGCGCTCATCCCAGGCAACAACGCCAGCCTGGCGGATGATGGCGTGCTGCGCGTCGTTCTGGGATCCGCCGGCTATCTCACCGCGGTGGTGGTGCTCGGCCTCGGCCTCGGTGCTATCGTCCGGCAGGCCGCCAGCGCAATCGGCATCATCGTTCTCCTGTTGTTTCTCGCCCCCCAGTTAGCCGGATTCCTGCTTCCGGCCTCGGCGCAAGAGACGTTGCTCAAGTACCTGCCGTCCAATGCCGGGGAAGCGATCACCACGGTCGATCGAAGCGCCACGCTCCTTTCACCGCTGATGGGTGCGGTGGTCCTGACTGGCTGGGTCGTCGCAACTCTCGGGTTCGCCGCCTTCCTGCTGACGCGCCGCGACACCTAGACCAGGGACCTCGCTGAGCGGGCGGCAGCAGCACGCCTGAAATCTCACCTCCAAACCCATACGAATCTGGCCCGGGAAGTGAATCCTGGGCCGGATTCGTATGGATACCAGTTCAGTGGAAGCTCAACAGCACAGGTCAGGCGAGCACCATGAATGTGGCTTTCTTCAACACCGAGGAATGAGAGGTGGTCATGTTCAAAAGGGCAGGCTTTCCTGATTCATTGCCTGGCTGTTGGTTCCAA
>CAZNQC010000159.1:4768-9041 GCA_964574825.1 uncultured Sphaerobacteraceae bacterium
TTCGGCTACGCTGACTGGAGGAGCTGGGTTGAGGACGCCAGGACCAGACAATGGGGTCGTCCGTCATTGCGATTTCATTCAATCCATGCGGTCTCCGGGTGTGGACCGCAAAACTGCCCTTGTGGATCGCGAACCAGGAAACTCCAAGGAGCGTACCGCGCAATGTTACGAATCAGGCACCGCTTAAACGCACCGCCTGTCCAGGCCTGGATCAGGAGGCGAGTATCTGCACAGTCCATTGCAGTGTCTCCCACAAGCGCCCCGGGTCGTATACCAATGCCTGCGATCATGGTGGTCGCCACCGCGGGCCTTGATGGAACAATGACATCCGATCAAGAAGTCACGTCGCCAGAGAGCCCTCGCCGATGAGAATCCTCACCGATGATCGCAGGTTCCGCCCGGTCATCGATCCGCTGGTCGCCCTCGCAACCGCGAGCACGCCATTCCTCTATCTCTACGTAGATGAGTGGTCGGCCTCGAGCAGTCCACCGTTGACGTTCGCCAAGGCTGGCACGATCGCGCTCCTGATCGGAGTACCACTCCTCGTCCGCAGGCGATATCCGTTTGCCGTACTTGGCCTGTTGCTTCTGGCGTCAGTCGGTGCCGCGATCACTGGAGGCGAGGACCTTGCGATCCCGTTCCAGATCGGGACGGCCGTTGCTCTGTACACCGTCAGCACGATTGAGTCGAGACGGGATGCGGTAGCTGCTGGCGTAGTTTCCGCGCTCATCGCGGTTGTGGTTGAGGTGATGACCGAGGCGGGCTCGCTCACGTCGCTGGACTCACTGGATTCGGTGCTCTGGACAGCGTGCGCGGTCGCGGCCGGGGACGCCGTCCGCTCACGGCGCATTTCCATGCAGGTCCTGGAGGAGCGGGCCGTGCGGGCCGAAGCGACACGGGAGCAGGAGGCCCGGACCCGGGTGGCGGAGGAGCGCCTCCACATCGCCCGGGAACTGCATGATATCGTTGCCCACCACATTGCCGTGGTGAACATCCAGGCCGGGTTAGCCGAGCGCGCCATCTCGCGCAACGCACATCAGACTGCGGCCACGGCCATCGTCCATGTGAGCGAAGCAGCTCGCCTGGCGCTTGATGACCTCTCCGCCTTGCTTCGTATCCTGCGTACTTCCGGGGATGGCGACGACCGTGCGCCAGCACCGGGTCTCGCACAGATCACTCAGCTGCTCATCACCTACGCACGCGCGGACAATCACATCCAGGTAACCACCCGAGGCGAGGTACGACCGCTCGACTCCGCAAGCGAGCTGACGGCCTATCGCGTGATCCAGGAGTCGCTGACCAATGCCAGCAAGCACGGCATTCCTGGTCAGACCCACCTGACCCTCTCGTTTGAACCCACGGATTTCGTGGTGACGGTCACAAATCCCATCCGGGCCGGTCACGAGGGTCAGCATCCCGAAGGACCAGGGACCGGGTACGGCATAATTGGCTTGCGTGAGCGGGTCGACGCGATTGGCGGAAGAGTGAAGGCGGGGCGGCAAGCCGACGGAACCTTCATGGTCGAGGCACGCATCCCATATGCACTGGCCGCTCCGGCACAAACGGAGTTCACCTCATGATTCGAGTCTTGATCGCTGACGACCAACCGCTGATCCGGACCGGAATACGAGGAGTCCTGGACCTGGAAGACGACATTCTTGTCGTCGGGGAAGTCGCCGATGGGCAGGCTGCCGTACGACGAGCGCAAAGTGAATGCGCCGACATCGTACTGATGGATATCCGGATGCCGGGCCTGGACGGGATCGAAGCGACTCGGCGCATCCGGGCTGACGAAAATCTTGCTGGGGTCCGGATCATCATCCTGACGACCTTCGAAACCGACGACAACGTGGTCGCGGCTCTCTACGCCGGAGCCAGCGGGTTCCTGGGCAAGGGAGCCAGCCCGGATGAGATCGTCGACGCGATCCGGATCGTGGCGAACGGGGAAGCGCTGTTGTCGGCGCAGGCAACCCGGTCGTTGATCGAACGATTCGTCGCCTTGCCCCAACCCAATGTCCAAAGCGCGGAGCAGACGTCGCGCTGTGCGTCAATGGTCGCCAACCTCACAGAGAGGGAGCGGGAGGTACTCGTGATGGTTGCGCGCGGACTCTCCAACGAGCAGATCAGCCAGGCCCTCTCAATCTCGTCATTCACGGTGAAAACCCACGTCAACCGGGCGATGGTCAAGCTTGATGCCCACGACCGAGCCCAGCTCGTCGTCTTCGCGTATCAGGCCCGGCTGGTCCAGCCAGACGAGTGATCAGCCAGCAGTCACCGTGATGGGCGTCGTTCATGCGAATCAGGTGTGGAGGCGGTTCGGGAATGAGCTGCTGACAATCGAGATCTCAGGGAACCTCTCAGCTGGGCGCGGTCCGGTGGTGGTCTCGAAGGACCTCGTTGATCACCCGCCGAGCGCCTTCCGCCTGAATCGAGTCGGTGTCCTTATGGTCCAGGAGTTTGGTCAGGGCTATCCACATGGCCCAGCCACGGCCCCTGGCCCACGTCGCCTCATCAACCGTGAGCGTTTTTCGGAACGCATCGCGGCTCTCCGCGGACAGGAATGTCCACGCAATCACCAGATCGCAGGCAGGATCACCGACGCCCGCACACCCAAAGTCGATCACGGCCCGCAAGCGGCCCTCATGCACAAGCATGTTGCCGGTCGTGAGGTCACCGTGAACCCAGACCGGCGTGTCGCACGATGGTGCGGCGAGGGCCACATCCCACACCTCGGTTACTGCAGTGGTGTCGATCAAGCCGTCAAGCTCGGCGATCGCCTGGCGCACCTCACTGTCATAGGTGGGAAGCGGGCCGCCACGAAGAAAGTTGTGGGGCTTTGGAACTGGCCCATCCGTCGGATCGATCTGTTGCAGGGCGGTGAGGAACCGGGCAAGGTCAATCGCGAACTCACGCAGATCATCGATGCGCTCGAGCGATGCCCGTTCGCCGTCGAGCCAACGATAGACGGACCAGACCCAGGGATACTCGTGATCGGGCAACCCCATTGCCAGCGGCAGCGGGATCGACAGCGGCACCTGCGGCGCGAGCTTTGGCAACCACGTCTGCTCCTTCTCCACCTGCGCCACGTACCCTTCGGCGCTGGGCAGGCGTACCACCATCTCATCGCCGAGACGGAACGTCCGGTTATCCCACCCGCTGGGTTGTACCAGCGCAACGGGGAGATGGGCCCAGTGGGGAAACTGACGTGCGACCAATCTACTGACCAGCGCAATGTCGATGTCTTCACGGTGTATATGTCGTGTGTTGAGGGACACGAGTCGCTCCCTTCGGTGAACGATGCGCAGCGGTGACTGCCCTCTGGAGTGCCGCGTCCAAAGCCAGGTTGGTCCGTGAACCAGATGAAGCGGCCAGCATCTTGCCTGGGGTGGCTTTTGTGATTCCGGGAGCCTCCGTCGTCACCCCCGTTCGCGGCTGCGGTGCATGTCGACCAGAACGGGATCGCCCTGACATTCAGCGGTGGACTTTGGTACAATCTCGCGCGGAGAGGTGTCCGAGCGGTTTAAGGTGCTGCTCTCGAAAAGCAGTGTGGTGACGAGCCACCGCGGGTTCGAATCCCGCCCTCTCCGCCGCCGGCGGCCTGATACGGTCCCCGTTTTCTGGAAGGGTCGCATAGTTGGCCTAGTGCGCGCGCCTGGAAAGCGCGTATCCGGTAACACGGATCGCGGGTTCGAATCCCGCCCCTTCCGCCAACCCACCCACCTACAACCGAACTGGTCGCTCAGTCCCGTCGCAATGCGGCGAGGATTTCATCGCGATGCGGAATCGCCGCCTGGGCTCCGGGCCGCGTGACAGAGATTCCCGCGGCCCGCACGCCGTAGGCGATTGCCTCGTTCAGCGACGCACCGCCCGCCAGTTCGCAGGCGAAGGCCCCACAGAACGTATCGCCCGCGCCGGTGGTGTCAACGGCATCGACCGACGTGCCTGGAATGTGGATCGGCTCGCTCCTGTCACTGGCATAGGCTCCGTCCGCACCAGCGGTCACGATGGCCGTGAGGTCGTAGAGATCTGCGAGGCGTTGCGCCGCAGCCCGATGGCTCCCCACCGGCTCCTGCAGAATCTCCAGTGCTTCATGCTCGTTGACGATCAGGATGCTGACGTCGGGTAGCAGATCGAGTGCCGTGGCCGGATCGGGGGCTGCATTGAACACTGTCACCACACCGTCCGCCCGGGCTGCCGCGAACAGACTCCGCAACGCCTCCTGCGGCAACTCGTTGGGCGCCAGCACCAGCGACGGGTGTACGCGACGGTAGGC
>CAZNQC010000160.1:0-2182 GCA_964574825.1 uncultured Sphaerobacteraceae bacterium
GGCCACGGCGAAGCAGTCTGTCTCCAGCCGCACCTGGCTGAAGCTCCGGGTCCGTTCCAGCATGCGTTAGGCACCCAATGGTTCGTCGGTATCTTATCGTCTGGGGTGTGGTTGCCCTGATTGTGCTTGTCGCCTTCGGCATCGTCGAGGCGCTCGATGTGCCGTTGCTGGTCGACCCCTCCGACCGGTTGGAACGGGGTGGGGTGGCGGCCGGGGTACTCGGTGTGGGGTTGCTCATCGCCGACGTGGTGATTCCGGTGCCATCCAGCCTGATCATGACCACGCAGGGCGCCATTTTCGGCATTGTGGGTGGCACGGTGCTGGGTATGATCGGTGGGGTCGGGGCGACGCTGGTGGGATTCGCGATGGGCAGGCGAGGCAGCCGGTTCATCCAGCGCTTCGTCGGCGGCGATGAAGGTGCCCAATCGGCCCGGTTGCTGCAGCGCCACGGCACCCTGGCGATTCTTGCCACCCGGCCGTTGCCGGTGCTGGCGGAAGCGACGGCCATTGTGGCCGGCAGCACCGCCATGACCTGGCGGCAGGTGACCATCGGCGCCGTGGTCGGGTGTCTGCCTGCTGCGACGCTCTATTCGATCGCCGGTGCGTCGGCGACCTCCCTGGCTTCCGGAATCATGGTGTTTGTGCTGGTGATCCTGCTGGCCGGGGTGTTCTGGGCGGTGGGCTGGTGGCTGGAACGACGACTGGAGCGGGATTCGCTGGCCGACAACCCGGCGTCCGATTCACAGATATGAACGCGTAGTAATAGATGAAGGAAGGGACCTGATGACCTGGACCGAAGGATTTGGCACGAGCGAACTGGGACCGGTCACGACTGTTGCCGGAAACCTCGCATTCCCCTCCAGCCTGGCGTTCGACGACGCCGGCAACGCCTATGTGGGCGAAACCGGTTTGCCGTTTGGCGGCCAGAAGCCGGGTGGGAAGGTGAAGAAGATCACCCCCGACGGTGAGGTGACGGTACTGGCCGAGAACCTCGGCTTCCCGCTGACCGGCCTGACCTTCCACGACGGGTCGCTCTGGGTCTCGCAGGGCAGCAACCCGGGCCGGATCACGCGGCTGGAACTCGATGGCAGCCAGACGGTGATTCTCGACAACCTCCCTGGTGGCGGAAATTACCACACCGGTGAAGTGGCGTTCGGTCCCGACGGCAAGATGTACTGGGGCCAGGGTTCGATGACCAACACCGGCCTGGTTGGGCTCGATGCCCTGATCATGGGCTGGCTGAAGAAACTCCCCCACAGCGTCGACATTCCCGGCTACGACGTGGTGATGCACGACGTGCGGGTGACGACGAAGAATCCGTTTGTCGACGACCCGGATGCGACGTTGACTACTGGCCCGTACTCCCAGTTCGGCGAAACCATGGCGGAGGGGACCGTCATCAAGGGCCAGACCCCGGCGACCTCGGCCATTCACCGGGCGAATCCGGATGGTTCCGACGTGGAACTGGTGGCCTGGGGCATTCGCAACGCCTTCGGCCTGCGTTTCCTCCCCGATGGCCGCCTGCTGGCGATGGACCAGGGCGCTGACGATCGCGGGAGCCGCCCGGTGGCGAATGTGCCGGACTACCTGTGGGAAGTGAAGCCGGGCGCCTGGTATGGCTGGCCGGATTTCATGGGTGGGATTCCGATTACCGACGAGCAGTTCACGCCGGTGACTGGTGATCCTCCGACCTTCATTCTCGCCAATCACGACGAGTTGCCCGCGCCGGAAGAGCCGCTGGTGGCGTTCACCTCGCACACGGCGGCCACCAAGTTCGCGGTCGATCCGAATACCAACGGCGAAACGCTGGTCGCCGCCCTCTTTGGGGACGAAACACCGATGACGGCGGCTCCGGGTCACCCAACCGTGGGCCGGGCCCTGGTGCTGGTGCGGACCAGCGACTGGAAACAGCACCTGGTGATGACCGAGGATCTGCACCGCCCGATCGACCTTCGCTTCAATCCGGTCGATGGGTCGCTCTGGATCGTCGACTTTGGGGCTTTCGAGATGGAGGGGCGATCCAGCGGCGTGGAAGTCGTGGCCGACGCCTCCTCTGGCAAGCTGGTCCGGGTCGAGGGGTTGCCCGCCTTCCCGGCAGAGTAGTTTTCGCCCGGGACAACGGAAGAGCGCCTGCCAATCGGCGGGCGCTCTTTCTCTTTGGGAAAAGGCCTGCGCCAACAGG
>CAZNQC010000160.1:2282-7802 GCA_964574825.1 uncultured Sphaerobacteraceae bacterium
ACAGGTCCGCCCGTACGAGCACCTGTTGGCGCAAGCTCATAGCTTGGTGACTCACGGTGACTTACCGGTTAGGCGGCGCGGAGCAGTTCCTGCGGCACGGGTGAGAGCACGCCGTCGACCATCTCGTAGTGGGCATCCATCGCGTCGAGGTGCCGCAGGTCGTGCGTGACGAGCAGGGTGGCGGTGTTCCGCTCGGCGGTCATCTTCAGCAGGAGATCGATGATGGCCGAGCCGCTCTGCTGGTCGAGGGCGCTGGTTGGCTCGTCGACGATGAAGACGGACGGATTGGCCATGAACGCCCGGGCGATGTTCACGCGCTGGCGCTGACCACCCGAGAGTTGGCCCGGGCGCTTGTGCTCCTGCCCGGCCAGGCCGACCGCGGCCAGGAGTTCGGTTGCCCGTTCCTCGACCTCCGCCTGCGGGCGCCGGGTGCCCCCGAGTTCATTCATCACCAGCAACTGTTCGCGGGCGGTCAATGACGGCAGCAGGTTCGACTGTTGGAAGACGATGCCGATGTGCTCCCGGCGGAAGGCGGCCCGGTCGGCGGCCGAGAAGTGCGTGACATCGGTGCCGTCGATCGTGACGGTTCCGGTGTCTGGCACCAGCAGGGTGGAGGCGACGCTGAGCAGGGTCGACTTGCCCGAGCCGCTGGGGCCGGTGATGGCGGTGGTGGTGCCGGGCGCGGCTGTCAGCGAAACCCGCTTCAGGACCTGGACGGTGCGGTCGCCATCGGCGAAAGAAAGGTCGACGTTGGTGATTTCGAGGCTCATGGGGTGATGTCCTTCCTTTGATGCGTGACGGTGACTCGAGGGTGGGCTACCGGTTGTTGCCGATCGCGGCCAGTGGGTCGGCCTGGATGATGGTGCGGAGGGCGAACGCGGCGCCGATCAGTCCGAGCCCGACCAGCAGCAGGCCCGGCAGCACGGTGGTGCCGAGACTGGTGACGAACGGCACGACCGAGGTTGCCACCTGTCCGATGCCGATCACCAGCAGCAGGCCGGTTCCCACGCCGAGGGTGAGGACCACCGCGGCCTGCCCGATCGCATCGCGAACGAGAGACCAGGTCGAGGCGCCGAGGGCCTTCAGGATCGCGATGTCGCTGGTGCGCTGGATCGTCCAGACAGTGAAGAACGCCCCGATCACGAGGCCGGAAATGGCGAGCAGCATGCCCAGCATGGCCATCAGCGAGCCGTTTTCCGACTGGTAGCCACCAATGGCGTTGAAGGACCCGGAGACCGAGCGATCGACCGTGCCCGCCTCGTCATTCAGACTGGCGATGAGGTCCTGGCTGGCCCCGTTGACGAGCAGAACGGTGGCTTCGGCGTTCGGAGTGCCGGTCGCGGTGCTGTAGGCTTGCCAATCGGCGAGATTCATCCAGGCGACCGGGGTGTGGCTGAACCAGGCATCGCCAGTGATGGCCGAAACGGTGAACTCATCGTCGCCAATGTGAACGGTGTCGCCGGTGGAGACACCAAGATCCCGGGCAACCTCCGTGGAGAGTGTGATCTCGCCGGGGTTGGCTGGAGCGACGTCGCCGGGGGCGAGATCGAAGGTCGGTTCCACCCCGAACAGGGAGACGGTCACCTGACCTTCACTGCTGGAAACGCGGCTGGTGGCGATGCCGAGCGGCTCAACCGTCACATCGCCGGAGGCGTTCATCCAGACCGCGAACTGGTCGGGCGAAATGGTGGAATCGTTGTACGAAAGCGACGAGTTGCCAGCGGGGGCGGAGAAGACCACCTGGTCGGCGTTCAGCGACGCGATGGCGGAGATGTTCTGGTCGCGGAGACCGGTCATCAGACCGCTCAGGAGACCGACGAGCATGGTGATGAGGATGACCACGCTGATGATGAGAGTGAAGCGACCGCGGGCGAACCGAAGGTCGCGCCAGGCGACGAACATGGGAACCAGCCTTTCTGGTGGAACGAGCCGGGGCGGTGTGATGCGCCACCGGGATGATTTCCAATGACTCCAGTTTGCGGTTTTGGGCAGTCTGTTCCATCGTGCCTGCGGTTGGAACGTGGGCATCGTAGGGTGGAGCATGAAATCCAACTTTCGATGGATGACAGCTGGGCTGAAAGGGAAGGAGCATGACCGTCATGAATGAACCCTCCCTCGCACCGGTGTTTTCCAGCCTCCGCCTCGTGCTGAACCTGATCGTGGTGGGGTTGACCAGTTTCGTGATCGTGCGCGAGGCGATTGCGGGTGGGGTGCGGGGGTGGCTGGCGGTCGTGCTGGCGATCCTGTTCCTGGCGGTCTACGGGGTAGGGGTGCGGTTGCGGCACCGGTTCGAAGCCGGGCGGCATCCGGTGGTCTACTGGTGGTTGGCTGTCCTGACTGTTGAGGCTCTGGCGCTGGTCTGGATCAGCCCGTCGGCGGCCTACCTCGTGTTCCCGCTGTTCTTCCTCTATCTCTACCTGCTGCCGGCCACGTGGGGCGTGGTGGCCGTGGCAGCGGTGACACTGGTGACGATCGGCATCTTCGAGATCGAGGGGCGGTTGACGACCGGAGGCGTGATCGGCCCGGTAGTGGCTGCCGCCGTGGCCGTGGCACTGGGACTGGGCTATCGTGCGCTTTACGCCGAGAGCCAGGAACGGCAGCGCCTGATCGAGGAACTGCTCTCGACTCGTGAGATTCTGGCGGAAACCGAGCGGGAGGCCGGGATGCTGGCCGAGCGGTCGCGCCTGGCGCGGGAGATTCACGACACGGTGGCCCAGGGTTTATCGAGCATCCAGCTTCTGCTTTACGCCGCCGAAAGGGCAGATGGCGAGCGGCCCGGTACCCAGCACATCCGGCTGGCCCGGGAGACCGCCGCCGCCAACCTGGAGGAAACGCGGCGGTTCATTCGGGAACTGACCCCCCAGGCGCTGGAAAATGAGACCCTGGTCGGGGCGCTGCAACGCCTCGCGGAGTCGACGGGTTCATCGACGGGCACCTCCGGCGCCGAGTCGCCGCAGGTGACGTTTCACATCAGTGGCGATCCGGTTCCCCTGCCGATGCCGATCGAGACGGCCCTCCTGCGCATCGCCCAGGGGGCGCTGGCCAACGTGATGCAGCATGCCGGAGCCAGTCATGTCACCATCACCCTGACATACATGGAGGAATCGGTGAGCCTGGACATTGTTGATGACGGAAACGGATTCGATCCGGACGCGGCCCGGCACGAAGCGGTCGACCGTGGCGGGGCGTCATTCGGGCTGGTGGCGATGCGCGAGCGGGTCGATTCGCTGGGGGGTGCCCTGGCGATCGAGTCGGCACCCGGCAGTGGGACCGCCCTGGCCGTGACCTTCGGACGTGACCGGTGATCCGCCTGCTGCTGGCCGACGATCATCCCGTGGTGCGGACAGGGTTGAAGGCGCTGCTGTCGGCCGAGCCGGACATGGACGTGGTCGGCGATGCCGGGACCGCGCGGGAGGCCGTGGCCGAGGCTGAACGTCTGGATGTCGACCTGGTGCTGATGGACCTGCAGTTCGGGGGCGAGATGCAGGGGGTGGAGGCAACCCGGTTGATTCGGGCGCTCGATTCGCCGCCGTACGTGTTGATCCTGACCAACTACGGCACCGACACTGACATTCTGGGGGCGATCGAGGCTGGAGCCAGCGGGTATCTGCTCAAGGACTCACCACCGGAGGAGATCCTGGCTGCCGTGCGGGCCGCCGCCTCGGGTCAAAGTGCGCTGGCGCCGTCGATCGTGACCCGGCTGATGGCAAGGGTGCAGTCCTCATCTACCCAGCTCAGCCAGCGCGAGGCAGAGGTGCTGACCCTGGTGGCGGCCGGGAAGACCAATCAGGAGATCGGCCGGGAACTGTTTCTCAGCGAGGCGACCGTGAAGAGTCACCTGGTCCACATCTACGGCAAGTTGGATGTGACCTCGCGCACGGCGGCGGTGGCGAAGGCGCGGGAGTTGGGGCTGATTCGTTAGCGTTTGCTGGGGCAGGTGACGAGATGGTCGTCAACCATGCCGACCGCCTGCATGAAGGCGTAGCAGATCGTTGGCCCGACGAACGTGAACCCGCGCTTCTTGAGGTCTTTCGACATCGCTTCGGCTTCCGGCGAGACCGGCGGAATGTCCGCCAGCGTGACCGGCTGGTTGACGATGGGCGAGCCGCCGACGAAAGACCAGAGCAACTCGGAGAATGATTCACCATCGTCACGAATGGCGAGGTAGGCGCGGGCGTTCTTCACCGCCCCGTTCACCTTCAGCCGGTTGCGGACGATGCCGGGATCGGCCATCAGCCGGGCGATATCGTCATCGCCGTAGCGGGCGATCTTTTCGGGATCCCAGCCATCGAAGGCGCGGTCGAACGCCTCCCGCTTGCGGAGGATCGTGATCCAGGAAAGCCCGGCCTGAAAGCCATCGAGCATGAGTTTGGCGAAGAGATCCTGGTCGTCGCGAATGGGGACGCCCCATTCCTCGTCGTGATAGGCGACGTAGAGCGGATCGGTGCCGCACCATCCGCAACGGCCAGAAGCGAGATCAGTCATGCGGGAATCCTCAGGGAAAGCGTGGGCCAGACTCTATGCAAGGGTAAGACGCGTGTACTTGTCATTCATCAGGTGGAGTGACGTCAATGGCCCTGGGGTTCGCCGGGGCCGGTGATATGCTCAGGGTAGCTGGGATGGCGCATCTCGTGGGACCCCGCTCCGTCTGGCTGCACGTCAGCACCCTGGAGCGGAGCCTGTCCCCATGCCTATCTCGCCGAGCGATCCCCCCGATCCCGTTTCGATCACGCCGCTGATCGAGCTCCGTGGTGAGATGCGACTCGCCGCGCCGCCGGTGCCGTTGACGCCATTGATTGGGCGAGAGGCGGAAGTGGCGGCGCTCGCCGGGTTGCTCGTTCAGCCCGATATCCGGTTGGTGACCCTGATCGGACCCGGCGGGGCAGGGAAAACGCGGCTGGCGATCCAGATGGCGACGGAATTGCGGCGTCACTACCGCGATGGGGTTGCGTTCGTTGCGCTGGCCACGGTCCGCGACCCGGCTCTGGTAATGGCGGTGATTGCCGAGGCCGTTGGGATTCGCGAACCGGAGGCTCAATCGCTTGTCCGGGTCCTGCGCGATCGCCAGTTCCTCCTCATCCTCGACAACGTCGAACATGTGCTGGACGCCGTGCCGGAGGTGGCGACCCTCCTGGCCGCCTGCCCATTCCTGACCGTGCTGGCAACAAGTCGCACGCTGTTGCGAATCTCCGGTGAGCACGCCTTTCCGATGCCGCCGCTGGCGGTGCCCGATTCCGACCAATTGCCATCACTGGCCGATCTGGCGACGGCGAGTGCGGTCGCCCTGTTCGTCGACCGGGCTCGCGCCGCCGATCCCGAGTTCGTGCTGAACGACAGCAACGCCGCCGCTGTGGTCGAGATATGCGCCCGGCTCGATGGGTTGCCGCTGGCGATTGAGTTGGCCGCCGCCCGGAGTCTCGTGCTCTCGCCACCCGACCTGCTGGAGCGGATGGATCGGTCGCTGGATGTACTCGGCAGTGGCACTCGCGATGCGCCTGACCGGCAACGCACGATGCGGGC
>CAZNQC010000160.1:7902-9030 GCA_964574825.1 uncultured Sphaerobacteraceae bacterium
TGGGCGCTGGCGCTGGCCGAGGAAGCCGAGCAGGGATACGCCCGGCCCGATAGCGATCAGTGGCTGATTCACATCGACAGCGAGATGGACAATCTGCGCGCCGCGCTGGCCTGGCTGGCGGCAGCGGGGGAGGAAGAAGCGCTGTTGCGTTTGGCCGATGCGCTCTGGTGGTCGTGGCAGATGCAGGGGCGCCTGATCGAGGGGCGGGGCTGGCTGGTTCGTGCCCAGGACGAACGCTCTAATGTTTCCCCGAACGTGCGGGCTCGGGCATTGCTGGGGGCGAGTGCGCTGGCGACGATCGGCGGAGAGCTGGACACCGGGGCCGAACTCGCCGGGATGGGGCACCAACTTGCTGCCGGGCTGAACGATCGACAACTGCTGGCCCGGGCCGAGTACAACCTCAGCCTGATCGCCACCTACACTGGCGACCTCGGGGAGGCGGTGCGCCACGGAGAACTGGCGCTGGGTGAATTCGACGCCATCGGCGATCCATTCTGGATTGCGTGGACGGCCAACCGCCTCGGGATTGCCGCCGCCGATGCCGGTGATGTGCGCCGGGCCGAGGAGTGCTATCGATTGTCGCTGGCGGGCCTGGCGCAACCGGGACAACGATCCGGACGAGGACTCGTGCTTTGCAACCTGGCACTGCTGCTCAACGAGCACGGTGAGCGTGAGAAGGCGATTGCGCTGTTCCGGGAGAGCCTCGCCAGTTTCTTCGAGCACCATGTCTCCTTCTTCTCGGTGGATACCCTCTTTGGGTTGGTCGATAGCGCGGCCGAGTGGCTGGAGCCAGTCCAGGCGGCCAGACTGCTCGGAGCCGTCGACCACGAGCGGGCAGTCGCCGGGTTCGCCCATGGCCGGCAGACGCGCGATGTCTATCGTCGGGCCGACGCCCGCACCCGGTCCGCACTCGGTGAAGAAGCCTTTGCGGCGGCCTGGGCCGACGGTCAGGCGATGACCCGGGCCCAGGCTATTGCCGAGGCGCTGGTGGCCTCCGACTCGTTGCCGGGGGCCGATGGGGAGCCGCTTTCGGAGGCTGTGACCACCTCACGGGCGCCAGCGACCGGTGAGCGCCACCTCCTCACCGACCGGGAGGTTGAGGTGCTGCGATTGCTGGTGACGGGGCAA
>CAZNQC010000161.1:0-2571 GCA_964574825.1 uncultured Sphaerobacteraceae bacterium
TTGACAGTCACCTCGCCCAACGTGGCGTGCGGTGCCGTGCGCACCAGGTGCTGGTCATCCGTCTGCGGATCGGTCATCACCTCGGCGACATCGTGAATCGGTCCGCACGGCACGGACGCCTTGTCCAGCAGATCCACCAGTTCGGTGGTGGTGTACCGGGCAAACGCCGCGTTGACGATGGCGTAGACCTCTTCCCGGTGCTCACACCGGTCGGCATTGGTGCGGAAGCGTGGATCGTCCCGCTCGGCCTCCAGTCCCAACGCATCGCAGAAGCGAAGCCAGATCGGGTCGTTCCCCACCGCGATGTTCACATAGCCGTCAGCGGTCGGGAACGTGTCGTAGGGCGTGATGATCGGGTGGCGATTGCCGAGCATGGTCGGCGTCTCGCCCGTCGTGAAATAGATGCCTGCCTGGTAGGTCAACAGCGCCACCTGCCCACCCAGCATCGAGGTGTCGACCTTGTGCCCGAGGTGATCGGGATCGCGTTCGCGCCCGTAGAGTGCCCCGGCAATGGCATAGGCGGCGAACATTCCGGCGGCAATGTCGGCGATCGGGATGCCGAGCTTGGTCGGCATCCCGCCTTCCTCACCCGTAACGCTCATCATGCCGCTCATGCCCTGCACGATCAGGTCATAGGCGGTGCGGGAGCGGGATGGCCCGGTCTGCCCGAAGCCGGAGATGGAGGCGAAGATCAGCGACGGATTGCGCTCGTGGACCGCCTCCCAGCCGAACCCGAGCCGGTCGATGGTGCCCGGTGAGAAGTTCTCCACCAGCACGTCGGCCCGCTCGATCAGTTCCCAAAGCACTTCCTGGCCGCCTTCGCTCTTGAGGTCGATGGCAATCGAGCGCTTGTTGCGATTGACGGTCAGGAAGTAGGACGCCTCGCCCTGCACGAACGGCGGTCCCCAGAGGCGGGTATCGTCCCCCTTGCCGGGGAGTTCCACCTTGATGACGTCGGCGCCGAGATCGCCGAGCATCATCGTTGCATAGGGTCCCGTCATCACCCGGGTAAGGTCGATGACAGTAATGCCCTTCAAGGGCGCGGATGGATCGAAGCCAGTCATGTCCTGCCTTGCAGTGTCACTCGCGAGGTCATCCCCGCCGGTTGGTCTGGCGCCATTGTCGCACCGGATACGCTTTCCGTCCGGCTCCTTCCGAACTTCAATCCTCTGCGATTCTCCCGAGGATGGCCGATTTCGGTTTCCTCCGCGAATCCGCTGTGGTAGCGTTCACGTACCGGGTCCCAATCCAGAATGTTCGGTTCACGATTGAAGCGTCCACGCATGCTCGTGGCGCCCAGGTCGATCCTGCAGGAGAGCTTTCCGTGATGTCGTTTCCATCGTCGGCTGGACGTAAACGAGCTACCGGGCGCTCCAGCGCTCGCCATCGACGCCAGGCAGGGTCACTGCTGGCAATCCTGGTCATGGTGCTGTCATTGAGTGCGCTCTCCATGCCGGCCGCTGCCCAGATCGGTTCGCGCAGCCCGGCGACGGAAACCCCGGCCACCGCGGAGCCAACGGAACCGGCGGAGTCAACGGACACGACTCCAGACATCGACCCGACGTCCGCCTACGTCTGGGCCAACGAACCGTCGTCCGACACCTACACGCCAAACGAGATGTACCAGTACAACTCCACGGGCGAACTCAACACCGTCACGCGCACGGGTGTGGGGGCATACACGGTTGACCTCCCCGGCATGTCACCCAACGGAAATGTGCAGGTGACGGCCACCAGTTCCAGCGACGCCGGCATCGCCCCGGGCCAGGTCTGCAGCATCGTGTCCGAACCTGCCGCCGTGCAGCCCGCCGTGGCCTGCGTGGATGCCGAAGGCAACCCGGCCGATACCGGATTCCTGTTGCTCTATACCGCTGGGGATGTTTTCCTCGGTTGGAATGCCGCCTACGTCTTCGGCTACGACATGAGTGCCGATGAATACACTCCGGAAGGCGAAACCAACTTCAACGTCACGGGTGAGCCAAACACCATCACCCGCTCCGAAGCTGGCGTCTACGTCGTGACCATGCCCGGCCTTGGGTTCGAAGAGGGTAATGTCCAGGTCACCGCCGTCAACATCAATGGCGAGAACGCGGTTGGCACCGACTGCACGGTGGGGAACTGGAACCTCGACGATGCCGGCAACAAGACCGTCCTGGTCATCTGCTTCGACAGCACCGGAGCGCTCACCGACTCGACGTTCATGCTGCTCTACGTCACGGGCGATACGGTTGCCGGGGCCGACACCGAGCCGGTTGCAGCGGTTGGTGCTTCCGCCTGGGTGGCAGATGCCGCGTCGCCCGTGGGCGAGGTCGTCACCCTCGACGCCGACGCCCAGTTCTCGTCCAGTGATGGATCCGTTACCGTCGTGCACACCGCCGTCGGGTCCTACGCAGTTACCCTGCCGGGGCTCGGTGCGGATGCGGGCAGCATCCAGGTCACCCCGGTCGGCGATGCCAGCAGTGACCTCCCGGCCGCCACGGGTTGCGTCGTGCTGACCACGGAAATCGTCGAAGCCGATCTGCTGGTCACCCTGCAGTGTTTCGCCGGCGACGGCGCACTGGCCGATTCGCG
>CAZNQC010000161.1:2671-8994 GCA_964574825.1 uncultured Sphaerobacteraceae bacterium
ATCTGCTGGTCACCCTGCAGTGTTTCGCCGGCGACGGCGCACTGGCCGATTCGCGGTTCAGCCTGACCTACGTATCGCTGCCACCCGCCGAAGACGAGGCCACACCCCCAGCTGCCTGATCCGTTCGATAGTGGCAAACAGGCAAACATTCAGTAAAGAGGAACGGCGCCGACCATCTTGATTGGCGCCGTTTCTTACCACACGTTTCAGGAAGATCCGTGGCTGGGCAGCGAATTCTCCAACACATCAGTTCCTTCAGATGGCATTACCAAATAACGACTGAAATTCACAGAGGCATTGACGAACCGGTATAATTGGATGTGAGAACTGGGTCAACTGAGGTTCGAAAATCCCAGTGGACACCGGATCATCCCCAGCAATGGGGTAAGGCGATGCGGGAGCGTGGGTCCCGCCAGTTGGCCTCAGTTCCTCTCCTCTTTCTCGCTTTCCCAAATGAGAACCTCTGCGTTGCGTCGATCTTCAAGATGGGTCCGGACATCAAACGCCGACACAATGGTGTTTGAAAGCGAACCTCCCCGCTTGATCTCAACCACAACTGCCACAAGCGTCATTTCCAATGCTCGCCTGTACAACAGAATCTTCCGATGGGGTTTGCGCCGGTCCAACCTGATCTCGTCAGGATCCAGCACCGCCCGAATCATATGACCGCGATTATGTCGAATCCATTCATGGCTATCAAGGTGAGCACGCCTGCTCCATGGAACACGAATCGGCTTGGCTGCTGCTTCACCAAAGTACTTGCCCAACTCCTCTGGCAGGAAGCCAACGAGCACGCTGGTGGCTGGTCTCTGTAGATTGAGGGCGTCCAGAATCCGGTCGATCTCGGCTTCCCGTGCCGCATCGCTCCCATCCGCGTCATCTGACGTATCCCGATCGCCGCTCGCCATTGCAGTCACATTCACCGTCGCTTCAGAACCAACTTCCTGAAACGCGCATTCACTGGAAGTGGTTGACCACGAACACCTGTGGTGGAACCCGATCATCCTACTCTGTCGATAGTGGGCCGGGCAGCGGTCATCAGGGGCTGGTGATGACCGGTTTCTTCGGGAAAATGCCAGATCACATCGGCGAATCCAGCCTCCTGCGCAAGCCGTTCCAGTTCGCTCCGCAGCAGCGCCCGATAGGTGGAGACATGCGTTGTCGTCTCCCACTCGCTTCCGGCCTGCTTCAGGATGAACATCGTCAACTGGTAGGTGGATCCATCATCCGCCCAATCCCAGAGTTGAAAGAGCACCGAGCGCGATCCATCCACGTCGACCAACTGCGGCGGTGTGTATTGGGGCCGTTGCTGAATCAGTGCATCGTAGTCCCGAATGCCGATGACCAGCAGACCGCCCGGAACCAGTCGCGCAAACATCCCATCCAATGCCTGACGGATCTCTGTGTCGTGCAGCAGATGCGGGATCGAATTGTCACAGGAGACAACGACATCCGCCTCGCCGGTCACCTCGGTGGCAAGGTGACGCATGTCTGCCACCGCAAACTCGATCTGCACCCCGAACCGGGCTGCTTCGTGCCGCGCCCGCTCGATCGACCGTGGGCTGAGATCCGTGCCGCGCACGCTGTGCCCATGAAGCGCGAGACCGATCGCCTGCGTTCCGATCCCGCAGGAGCAGTCGAGCACGCGCAACGCACCGGCATCACCATGGCTGCGCTGAATCAGATCGTCGAGCACCCCACCCTGGCGGCGCACTGATGCCGCCCAGTCGGCGTAGTTCAGGTGATAGTCGTCCGCCAGGTCGTCATAGAACCGCCTGGTGCCATCAGAAGATTCCATCTCAGAAGTAGTTGACCGTGATGCCGCCATCGACGACAAACTGCTGGCCAGTCATCCACGACGACTCGTCCGACGCCAGAAACACTCCGGCGTTGACGATGTCCTCGGCCCGTCCGAATCGCCCAAGCGGAATCCGGTTGAGACGTTTCATCTTCTCGGCTTCGTTGGGAAAGAGTTGCTCCGTCATCGGCGTCAGGATCGGTCCGGGGCAAATGGCGTTGGCTCGAATCCCTTCCGGGCCATACTGCACGGCCAGCGACCGCGTCAGCGCCGTGACGCCACCCTTGCTGGCCGTATAGGCATCCTGCGGGTTCGTGCAGCCGACGATCGCCACGAACGAGGCGATATTGATGATCGAACCGCCACCCGCCGCCTGGAGCGCCGGCACCCCATGCTTGCAGACGAGGAAAATGCTCTTCAGGTTGACATCGAGAATCTGGTCCCAGGTCTCTTCCGAGGTCTCGATCACCGAGGTATCGGCCTCCGGCATGATGCCGGCGTTGTTGTAGAGCACGTTCAGCTTGCCGAACCGCTCGACACCTTCACCAACCATCCGCTCAACATCTGCCGAGGATGTCACATTCCCGGCCACCGGCAGCACCGCCTCGCGCGATGCCAGGTCCAGTTCGCCCAGCACCGCGTCCAGACCGGCAGCATTCATGTCGGCGGCCACCACCTGCGCGCCGTGCCCGGTGAAGACCTTCGTCGCCACCCGGCCCATCCCGCTGGCCGCCCCAGTCACCAGAATCACCTTGCCGTCGAGTCGCCCACCCATGCCCATCCTCCACTTCCTTCGTCAATCGTCGCTGTCAAATAACACGCACCGGTCACGCGGCTCCACGTCCGGCTCGGTCCGAACCCAGAATCCGGTCCAGCCAGGCCGAGTCGACGGGCGGCATCGGCCCGAGTTCCGCCTCCGGCCAGAAGTACGAGACCACGCTCCAGCCCAGCACGCCATTGATGATGTCACCCAGGTGCTCGGGACCGTAGGAGTGATCGGGCGAGCCTTCGTTCATGATGGCAAAGGCGATCTCCGTGCCATCGCGCAAGCGCCAGATACCCGTATCGGCCCGCATTCCGTCCATCATGCCGGACTTGGAGCCAACCCACTCCAGAATCGTCGCGCCACCCGGGGCACCGCTGTACTGGTCGCGGCCGAGGTAGCGGCTGGCCTGCTCCAGGTAGTGCTGCCGTCCCAGGATCGCCCGCATCCGGTCCGACGCCCCAACACTGACCATCTCGCCGGCCGCGATCGCCGCCATCATTCCCATCAGGTCGCGCGGTGTGCACTCGGCCAGCGACCGGTTGTCGAGTCCGGCTCCTTCCAGCCGTGCCCGTGCCTCCGGACTGTGCAGCACGTACGAGTGATAGCCCCAGGCATCCATCGTCGCATTGATGGCTTCATACCCACCAACTCGCTCCAGCAGCAGGCGCGTGGCCGTGTTGTCGGAAACGATCACCATCAACATCACGAGGTCACGAACCGGCAGCGCCAACCCCAGCGAGAGGTCGCGCATCACCCCGGAACCGAGTCGCCGCACGTCCTCCGTAAACGGCAGCGTTTCGTCCAGCGACAGCTCCCCAGCATCGGCCTGGCGGAACACTTCGATCATCACCGGCACCTTGTAGGTGCTGGCCGTCGGCATCGCCCGGTCCGCGTCGACCGCCAGTTCCTCACCGGTCCGGAGATTTCGCGCCGCCAGTGCAAACTCGCCCGGAAATGCCGCCTTGGCCGCTGCCACCCTGCGCTCGAACAGGTCCAGTTGCGCGCTCATGCCAGCAGACCTCGCAGCGGCGACCCCACCACTGCAAATTCGTTGCCGGTTGGTGCCCCGTCCAGCAATGACATCGCGTCGGAAATCGCTGCCCGCACGCTCTCCAGTTCGAGCGATGCCTTGTGGGCCTCCGGCGATTCCCAGAGTTCGATTACGTGCACCCCGTCCGGGTCGTCGTCGTTCACGCCCACCTCGTAGAGCAGGCACCCAACCGCGGCCAACTCGGCCGAAGGGCGGATCAGGATCGCCGCCAGGGCATCCCGCTCACCCGGCTTCGCTCCCAGCCGGCCATAGGTCGCAAATGTCATCCTCCATGTCCTTTCTCGTGACCGAAGATCGTCAATACAGCAAGATGCGTTCCACCAGATTGTGACTGGCCAGGTTGCAGGATTGTGACCTCGTTCATGCCACGTTCGCGCATCTCGGGCACAATTGCCAACAGTCTGCAAGGAACCGCCCCTTGCCGCAATGAGACCGAATGCCCATCGTCACAGCGCCCAATCTCCGCTCGATCACCTGATCGACCGATCCCATCGCCCTGAACCAAGGCAACACTTCCCCATGTCATCGCCTCCCATCGTCAAACCGAAGCTCGCCCGGCGCGGCACCGCTCGCCCGATCCTGGCCGATGAGGTTGCGGACGAAGCAACCCTCGCCAGCGTCACCCTTCAGCGACTGAACCTCGACCAGCAGAACATTCACCGGCTCACCCTGCGCCAGGCCGAGCTGGGCAGCGTCTCCCTGGTCGGCACGCAACTGGACGGCCTGGTATTGGAGGACACCGTTGCCGAGACCTGTGACTTCTCAGCCACTCGCATCGCTGAAGCTCGTCTGCAGCGTGTCCGCATCGAAGGGTCCCGGCTCGACGGCATCACCATGGTCACGACCCTGCTCCAGGATGTCACCCTGGCCGATTGTAGTGCCAGTTATGGCAACTTCCCGCGGCTCAAAACCAATCGCGTCGCCTTCGTGAACTGCAAGTTCGAAGGCGCGAATTTTCGGGAATCCGACCTTTCCAACGTCCGCTTTCGCGACTGCGATCTCACTGGCGCCGATTTCGCTGGAGCGACCCTGGCCGGCGCCGATCTGCGCGGTTCCCGCCTCGACAGGGTCATCATCACGATCGACCAGCTGCGCGGCGTCACCGTCTCCACCGACCAGGCCCTGTTCCTCTGCGGCCTGATCGGGCTGGTGATCGATGATGCGCCAGGTCTTCCGTTCGCCTGACGGGCTGTTTTCGCACCGCACCGTGTACGCTTCACCCCAATCAGCCCGCACGCATCATCTGGTGGAGAAAACGTCATGGCGCACGGCATCATCACGGTCGAGCAACTCACCCACTTCGTCGATTCCGGCGAGATCGACACCGTCATCACCGCCGTTTGCGACATGCAGGGGCGGTTGGTGGGCAAGCGGGTCACCGGTCGCCACTTCATCGACCATTGCCTCGACCATGGCACCCATTTCTGCACCTACCTGCTCGGCACCGAAATGGATCTGACCACCCCTGAGGGCTTCCAGAACATGACCTGGGAATCGGGCTACGGTGATTACATCGCCACGCCCGACTGGTCGACGCTCCGCATCATCCCCTGGCTGGAGAAAACGGCACTCGTGCTTTGCGACGCGGCCGACGACGCGACGGAAGACCTGGTTCCGATCGCCCCGCGAACCATCCTCCGCCGCCAGATCGACCGGCTGGCCGAACTTGGCTTCGCGGCAAAGATGGCGACCGAGCTCGAGTTCTACGTCCTCGCCCAGAGTTACCAGCAGGCCCATCAGCAGGGCTAC
Source organism: uncultured Sphaerobacteraceae bacterium (assembly GCA_964574825.1). GTDB lineage: Bacteria > Chloroflexota > Chloroflexia > Thermomicrobiales > UBA6265 > JACCYX01. The sequence continues at coordinate 8,036 of CAZNQC010000161.1, forward strand.
ATCAACCTCACCCCGAGCGGCTGGTTCAACGAGGACTACCAACTCCTCCAGGCCACTCGCAATGAGGGACTCTACCGGCGCTTTCGCAACGAGATGTCCGCCGCCGGCATCCCCATCGAGTTCTCCAAGGGTGAGGCTGCACCTGGCCAGCACGAAGTCAACATCCACTATGCCGATCCGCTGACGTCAGCCGACCGGGCCGCCCTCTTCAAGCACGGCGCCAAGGAAATTGCCGACCAGCAGGGCACGGCGGTCACCTTCATGGCCAAGCCCTACCAGCACTGGACCGGCTCCAGCGGCCACATCCATGTTTCGCTGTGGGACCGGGATGGCGAGACGAGCGCCTTCCCCGCCGAACCCGGTTCCCGCGAGATGAGCGATACCATGCGCTGGTTTCTCGGCGGTCTCATCGCCCATGCCCGCGAGTACTCGCTCCTGATCGCGTCAACGGTCAACGCCTACAAACGGTTCGCCACGGCATCATGGGCACCGGTCAATATCGTCTGGGGGCGGGACAATCGCACCTGCGGGTTCCGGGTTGTCGGCTCCGGCAACGCGCTCCGGATCGAAGACCGCCTGCCCGGCGGCGACTGCAATCCCTATCTCGCCTTCGCCGCCGTCCTTGCTTCGGGCATCGACGGCATCGAGCGCCAGATCGAACCGCCCACCGAGTTCCAGGGCAACGGCTACGAAGCGAAGGGCCATCCCCGTGCGCCGCGTTCGCTGGCTGAGGCAATCGACTGTTGGGCTGACAGTGCATCCGCCATCGCCGCCTTCGGTGAGAACGTTCACGCCCACTACCTCACCGCCGCCCGCATCGAGCAGGATCTCTTCGACCAGGTCGTCACCGACTGGGAACGCCTCCGCTACCTCGAACGCGGGTAGTCTCGTCAACCGGCGTGGGTGATGGAACGGTCATCCTCGCCCGGTGGCACCAGCCGTGAAACACCATGAGACCC
>CAZNQC010000162.1:0-4257 GCA_964574825.1 uncultured Sphaerobacteraceae bacterium
AAGCCCCAGGTGTCGATGGTGTCATCCAGTGAGATCACCCCTTCGTCGACCAATTGCAGGATCAGCATGCCGACGAAGGTCTTGGTGATACTGCCGATGCGGAAGTGCATCTCAAGGACCACCGGCTCGCCGGTTTCCTTGTCGGCCACGCCAAAGGGTTGCGCAAACGGCTCGTAGCCTGGGACGGAGAAATAGACGGCAGCACCAGGAATGCCCTCGGCCGCCATCGTCTCCTCGACCGCAGCCCGCATAGCGGCGACGATCTCCTCCGGCATGGGTACAGTGCCGACCGGTGATGCCTGGGGTGTGGCCTGTCCCATCGCCCAGCGGGGCATGAGTGCCACACCGGTTGCCGCAGTCAGCGTCGTCAGCAGCGTCCGTCGATCCATCCGTGTCGTCACCATGCCTGTCTCCTGGGTCCCGTGCGAAAGTTCGCCACCAAGTATTCAGGGTTCGGGGCGGGAGATGTATCGAATCCGTGAAGAACCCGGCACCCATGCCGCAAAAACTAGCCTGCCTGCCAGTCCGGGAAGAGCGTGTCGGCTGTCAGATTGTCGAAGCGAGTGATCGAGAAGGCGTCGAGCGAGAGCGACGGACGGCCATCGGTCAGCAATTCAGCGATCAACTGCCCGGTGATCGGACTCAACGCGAAGCCATGACCGGAGAACCCGGCAGCAATCGTCAGGTTGTCAAAGCCAGGTAAGGGCCCCATCACCGGCACCTCGTCGATGCAGAGTGCTTCGAGCCCGATCCAGGTGCGGAGCAGGGGCAGATCACGCAGGCGCGGGAGGATCGCCGAGGAATGCTCGATGCTCCCGGCAATGCTGGCCATGCGTGTCGTGCCGGTCCGGCGTTCCATGTCCACATCGCCCGGCCACCCACCACCAATCACAAACTCGCCGTTCGGAACCTGCTTGAGGCTCAGGCGCCGCCCGAGCGCACCAACGGTGGGCGCCAGCATCGGTTCAGCCGGACCGGCTGCCATCATCTGCAAACCCATGGTGACGAAGGGCAGGTGAATGCCCAATTGAGCGGCCAGGGTGGGTGTCCAGGCCCCGGCCGCCAGCACCAGGTGATCGCAGGCAATCGTGCCGTGATCGGTCTCGACACCGGTAACCGCCCCGCCTGCGGTGGCGATTCCAGTGACGGTCGTGCCAAGGCGAAGCGAGGCACCCTCCCGTTCGGCCGCGGCACCGAAAGCCCGGGTGGTCAATGGCGCGCTGGCCTGCCCATCGTCAGCAGTGTAGATCCCGCCCACGATGCCGGGCGCCAGGGCCGGAGCGACCTCTCGCACTTCGGCTGCGTCGAGCAACTGGAGGTCCAGTCCCTGGGCGCGCTGGGACTCGACCCGGCGCTGCAACTCGGGAATGCCATCTTCATGCTCAGCTACCATCAGCTGGCCGCCCATTCGGAACTCGCAGTCGGCGTCGAGTTCCTCCTCCAATGTGTGCCAGCGTTGGATCGCTGCAATCGCCAGCGGCATCTCGCGCGGGTCGCGGTTCACCTGCCGCACACCGCCCGCACTCGCCCCCGATGCCTGGGCCGCCAGGTGATCCCGCTCGACGAGGGTCACCGGGGCTCCGCGCCGGGCCAGGTGCCAGGCAATCGACGCACCAACGACGCCACCTCCGATGATGACGATTCCACCCTGCGTCACGCCGTTGTCCTTCCCTGAACTCTGCCTACCAATTACCTGCCAAACAGTGCGCGCAGGGCTTCCCCCAGCTTCTCGGCGGCCACCCCGGCGCCGCCACCTCCGGAAAGGCTGGTCAGGATGATCTGCTGCGCGCCGGTCCGCCGGTCCATCAGCACGAAGGTGCTGTAGCCCGGAATCGTGCCGCTGTGGCCCAGAGCTTCGCCAAACGCTGCCACGCCGAGACCATAGCCACCAGCATCACCATTGCCCCAGTCCGTCACCGGGATCAGATCGAGTCGCTCGCGATGCAGGTCCTCGCTGATCAGGGTGCCGTTGACCAGGGCCGGCAGCCACAGGGTGAGATCCGCGGCGATGGAATAGCAGCCACCTGCCGCCCAGGCGAACCCGGGATTCAGCGGGGTGAAGTCGATCACGCCATCGGCATCGGCCAGGGGAGTCGCGATTTCCGCCAGGGATTCCGCTTCATCGCCATCCATTCCGACGAACATGGCGAGCTGGTCGGCCCGGCCGTAGCCGCGCGCGAACGGTTCCGGCAGGGCTTCGGTCGTCTGCAATGCGGTGTGGGTCATGCCCAGTGGCACGAAGATCCGTGCGGCCAGCGCCTCTGCCAGCGATTGGCCGGTCAACTGTTCGACGATCAGGCCAAGCACGATGTAGTTGGTATTGCAGTAGGAATACCCGGCATCCGGCAGGCTGCTCGGCAAGGTGGCGGCGAAGTCGATCAGTTCCTGAGGGCTGACATCGCGGGATGGATCGGACACCACCAACTGGAGCAGTTCGGGGGCGTGCGTGTAGTCCGGCAGGCCACTGGTCATGTTGAGCAGGTTGCGAATGGTGATGAACGGCGCGTTCTGGAGCGTGAAGCCATATTGATCGATGGTGTCTTCGAGTGAGAGTTCACCTTCATCGACCAATTGCAGCACGACCGTGGCGACGAACGTCTTCGTGACCGAGCCGATCCGGAAGTGCGTCGCTTCGGTCACTGGCGTGCGCGTTTCGAGGTCGGCCACGCCCAGCGCGGCGACGGTGGGATCCTCGCCCGGCACGCCGAGAAACACGGACGCCCCGGCAATCCCGGCAATGTCCATCGCCGCTTCGACCGCACTCCGCCAGCCATCGCTGATCTGGTTGACGGCTCCGGTATCGGGTGAAGCCATGCTCACCTGGCCGAGGGCGGCGCTGGCGAGACCAGCCGCGCTCCCAATCAGGGTGCGGCGTGTTGAACGAGAGATTGGATTCATGAAAAGGACATCCTGACCGGGTTCATCGCGTGCGAAGGTAGAAGTAGGAGCCGAACCCAACGATCAGGCCCGCCGCAATGGCCAGGAACAGGTTGCGATCGGATGGGTAGTCAACGATGAGCAGGGTGAGCGCGACCACGCACGCCGCCAGCGCACCATAGGTGAGGCCAGCCTGGCGATCGGTCACGTGCACACCCTCATGGAATCAATGGGACATCGTGGGAACGGAAGGTACGCGCTGCCAGGTCCACCTCGATCAGGTCGGGCAGTCGGAACTCGTTCCAGATCTCCCAGGCATCCCTATCGGTGAGCGAGGCCAGCCACGAGGCCATGATCCGGCCGTGGGTCACGAGCACCGGCACACCGCCCGCATCGCGGCACTGGTCGATGCAGATCGCCAGGCGCTGGGCGGCATCGGCGGCGGCTTCGTTCCGGAAGACCACCTGCTGCGGCTGGGCAAAGTGCGTTCGCACCAGGTTCCGGAATTCACCGTAATCCGCAATAAACTCGTCCGGCCCGGCGCCCTGCTCGGCAATCAGCGGCTCCTCGGCAACCGGGATTTCCAGCGATTCAGCAATCAACGCGGCGGTTTCCCGGGCCTTGCGTTCCGGGCTGGACACGATCCAGCCGGGCTGCAGCCCGGACAGCACGGTCGCCAACCGGCGCACCGCGAATTCCCCGCGGCTCGTGAGCGGCCACTCTGCCGCGCCGAGCGTGGGACTGACTTCCGGCTCCGCATGTCTTACGAGTATCAGGCGTTCCATCGTCGCACCTCATCGTGATCGACCTACCATTCCGAGGATACTATCGCAAAAGCCGATTGGACCGTGACACAGGACAAAACATCGTGACCGACATTCCAAACTCTGGCGACCTGACCCATTTCAATGCCACCGGCGACGCCCACATGGTTGACGTGGGCGACAAACCACCCACCCACCGGATCGCCACGGCGTCGGCGGTGATCCGCATGGCTCCCGCCACGGCAACGGTGATCCGGAACGGCACGGCCGGCAAGGGTGATGTGCTGGGCATCGCCCGCATCGCCGGGATCATGGCCACCAAGCGCACCGCCGACCTGATTCCCCTCTGCCACCCGATTCCAGTGACCCACGCCGAGGTTGACCTCACGGTTGGCGACGACAGCGTCTCGATCTCGACCCGGGTCGAAACGCGCGGCCAGACCGGCGTGGAAATGGAAGCGTTGACCGCCGCGTCCGTCGCGGCGCTGACCGTCTACGACATGACCAAGGCGATCGACCGGGGCATGACGATCGAGCATGTGCGACTCGAGTCAAAGGAAGGTGGCCGCTCGGGACGCTGGGAGCGCACCGATGGCTGACGTTGCATTCCGGAAGG
>CAZNQC010000162.1:4357-8976 GCA_964574825.1 uncultured Sphaerobacteraceae bacterium
GAATCCATTCACTGAACGAACAGCATCCGGGTACAATGTGCGGAGTCGCCGGAGTTGAGCTGGAGGAATGAACCAACATGGCCCTCGCGCCGTCCCAACGTAGCCGTTCCGTGTCGAATTCATTGTCGACAATGAGTACCGACAAGATCGGCTGGTATTTCCTCCGGATATCGGGCGTGCTCCTGGTTTTCCTGGCCGGTGGGCACCTCTTCATCACGCACTACGTCAATGTGCCGTCGGAAACGAACTTCGACTTCGTTTCCGCCCGCTGGGCCAATCCACTGTGGCGCTCGTTCGACACCCTGCTCCTGATGTTCGCCCTGTGGCACGGGCTGATTGGCCTGCGCTATTCCATGGCGGACTACATCCGGAACCACCGCGCCCGGCAGGCGGCGCTGGCGACCATCTGGGTCTTCGGTGTGGTGTTCACCGTCATCGGCCTGATTACGATCTTCACGTTCGACGAACAGATGGCACGTGACAATACTGGTCCGCTCTCCGGTGAGATGTGGATCGGCGACCTGTTGGGCTATTCGCTCTTCGTCTTTGCCATCATCACCTACGTCTCCATCGTGGCCCTGGCGATCTGGATCATTCAGAACGTGCGGCAGGGTCGCCCACCAATCTACGCGGGCGATGCTGGCCAATACGCGTTCATCCTGCACCGGGCGACGGGGATCGGCATCCTCTTCTTCCTGCTCGTCCATATCGTCGACATCATGCTGATTGGACTTGGTCGTGATGTCTACGACCATACCGTCGAGTTCTACGCCAACCCCATCATCATCCCAATGGAAATCCTGTTGGTCGGCGCGGTGATCTACCACCTGCTGAATGGCCTGCGGATCGTGGCGGTGAACTTCTCGGCCTCGGGACCAAGCAAGTCCACGAAGTACTTCTGGTGGGTGCTGGCGCTCTCGGTCATCCTGACAATTCCTTCGGCGCTGATCATCTTCGCCAAGGAACTGTTCTAGCTCCACAGTTCATCACATTGCACAACGACCCCGGCGCCGGAACTCGATTCCGCGCCGGGGTCATTGCATGCCCTTGCGAGGCGAAATGAGCGTGGCCGCCCTGGCGACCTGGCAACGCGGGATTGGGTGGAGCGGATCAGGATTCCGGCAGCCAGGTGGCGAAGCCAAGATCCCGATCGGAAATCAACCGCAACCACGAGAAGTCATCCGGCGGGTTGGGGGCATCGACTCGGACGACGCGATCGGCCACGGACACGTTGGTCGTTCCCAGCACCGCTGTATATGGTTGTCCATCGACGGAGGATGCGTTCGTCGCGAGCCGTTGCTCGACCATGGCCGCGGTCGCCACGGCCACCTCGTCATCCTCCAGTACCAATCTCAGCGTGAACGGCGCGACCCCATCAACTGTCGCCCCTACCCCGGCCAACACGACTGCCACCTCACCCATCTCGGGGATCACGGGATCTTCCGGCAGTGCGACGGGAGAGGCCGTCTGGGAGTCCACAACGGGCGTGCCGTACGCGGGCTGCGTGCCGGGTGGGGCCTGCAATAGCGTTCCCCGGGACAGGATCGCTGAATCGAGGGCATCCACCCCGGAATCCGGAGACAGCAGCGGCGCGATATCGTCGTTGTCGGCCAGCGAGTCGGCGTCGCCATGCTCCACCTGCAGGACAGTACCCAGGCGCGACAGGCGGGAGGACGTCGCCAGCGTGCCGTCATCGAGCACTACGAGATTGTTGAGCGCGCCCAGTGACAACCGGCTCTCCGGGGCGGAGAGATCGATGCCGTCACCCGGAGACAGGGTCCAGACCGTTTCCCCCTCGACCTCCACTGGCTGGTAACCGCTGGCCACCCAGGCGGCCATCAGGACATCCAGATCAAAGTCACCGCGAATCAACACCACCACGTCCGGAGCCTGGCCCACCACCAGCACCTGCTGGACCTGGGTCAGGTCGAACCCGTAGGTCTGCTTCCAGAGTGGATCGAGGCCAAACTCCCGCAGGCTGGCGGGCAAGGCGAGGTCATCGAGCGCGTCCGCCCAGGGTCCATTCGCGGCCTCCGCCGGAGATGACGGCACGGGCAGCCCGAGCGATGCAACCCAGCCCGTGATGTCGCTGTAGCGAGCAATGTCGTTGAGAGGCAGGCTTCCTTCGGCCAGCAAGTCGGGCGCCTGGTTCAGGAGTGCGGGCAGCGACCCCGCTTCCCACGCTGGCGTCTCCCCATCGTCCGGAGTAGCGAACACCGTAGGCGTCGCGGGTTGTTCGGTGGGAGGGGTGGTGGCGACCGGACCGACGGTTGGCACCGAGGTGGGTACCGGCACCACCTGGGTTTCCCCGAAGTGGCTGATCAGGCGCCAGAGCAGGAAGACCAGCAGCGCCATCGCCAGGCCAACGCCAATCACCCGCCGCCACGGAAAGGCTTGATGGGCGGGACGACCGTTTGCGGTCATGCCACCCGAATCCGGCAAACCATCGGGCACGGCATCATTCCGGTGTCACCAGGGAGAGGCGGGCCTGATAGGCACCCGTTGCCCGGTAGGCCGAGGACACGCTCGTGCCGGCATGGATGCGCTGGATGGCCTCGCCGAGCAAGGGCGCGACCGACAGGACCGTCAGTTTCTCGAACCGCTTTTCGGCTGGCAGGGCGATGGTGTTGGTTGCCACCACCTCGGTGATTGGGCTGTCCCGCAATCGTTCCACGGCAGGACCGGAAAACACCGGGTGAATGCAGGAGGCGTAGACCTCGCTGGCGCCCTGTTCGAGGCAGAGTTGCGCCGCCTGCGTGATCGACCCGGCCGTGTCGATCTCATCGTCGACGATCACCGCCTGCCGCCCCTCGACCGAACCGATCAGGTTCAACATTTCGGTGCGATCAGCATTCCCCACCCGCCGCTTCTCGATGATAGCCAGCGGGGAGTCGAGAATTTCCGCGAAATTGCGGGCACGCTTGGTGTTGCCGAGATCAGGCGAAACGACCACCGGGGCCGACAAGCGCTTGTCCAGAAAATACTGGGCGGTCATGAACATGGCGCTCATCTCATCGACTGGAATGTCGAAGAAGCCCTGGATCTGGCCGGCATGCAGGTCGACCGTCAACACCCGGTCGGCCCCAGCCTGGACGATGAGCTTGGCCACGAGCCGGGCAGTGATCGGCACGCGAGGCTGGTCCTTCTTGTCGGTGCGGCCGTAGCCGTAATAGGGGATCACCGCCGTGATGCGCCCAGCGGAGGCCCGGGTGAGCGTGTCGATCATGATCAGCAATTCCATGATCGAGTCGTTGACCGGCGCGGAGAACGACTGGACGACGTAGACATCCTTCTGGCGAACGCTCTCTCCAATGCGGACGAACGTGTTGTCGTTGCTGAACTTGAAGACATCGGCGCGGCCGCGCGAGATACCAATGTAGTCGCAGATCTCGTCGGTCAACCAGGGATTGGAGTTTCCGCTCAGGACCACGATTTCGTCCCACGACCCACCAGCCATTGTCCCGCTCCCCGCCTGCTGCTCCCTGGTCACACCCGCCGCATGACATCGCCAGCATACCGCGCCCAGCCTGGCACCGGAGCCGGCACGGGTCGGGTTGCGGAGAACGCGCCGTCACCATCAATGAGGGTGGGCGCAGTCAGTCGTCGGCAGCGGGAAGGCCGGGCGCGGCGAGTTCGGCCGACAGGGTTGCGATTGCCTGACGGGCCGCCACCTGCTGGGCCACACGCTTGCTGCGCCCCGACCCGCGACCGAGCTCGCGTCCATTAATCAGCACGGCCTCGGTGAAGACCCGGGCGTGATCCGGTCCTTCGGCGATGATGGTCACGTATTCAGGAGCGACCATCGCGTGCTCCTGAACCAGTTCCTGGAGGCGTCCCTTGGGGTTCGCCTCGCCCTCGCCCTGGCGCAACCCATCGGCATACCGGTCGAGGAACTGGTGAATGAAGCCACCGGCAGCCTCGCGGCCCTGGTCGATGAAGATTGCCCCTACCAACGCCTCGAAGGCGCCGGCCAAAATGCGGTCGCGGGCCGAATCGGTCACGCGTTCGCCAATGCCGAGATACATGCAGTCCGGCAATTCCAGTTCCCGCGACCAGCTGACCAGCGTTTCGGAGCGCACGATGGCGGCCCGTTCGCGCGTCAGGGTCCCCTCGTCGGCGTCGTCACTCTGGAGATAGAGATACTCGGCCACGACCGAGCCCAGCACGGCATCACCCAGGAATTCGAGCCGTTCGTTGCTCTGCAACCGGGCATCGACCGATTCCAGCATCAACCAATCGTGCAGCACCGAGCGATGTGTCAGCGCCAGGCGCAGCAGGTAGGGATCGCGAAACGTCACCTGCATGCGCTCCGCCAGGGCTGTTTCGACGCTCGCATCCGGCAGCCGCATGCTGCTGACTATGGTTTTGCGACGTGCCTGCGATCGCCCCCGCGCCATACCTGTGCCCCGATTCCAATGTTCGTGCCGATCAATTTCTGCAGGGAGTATACGTCGCCGGTCGGGTCCGCCAGGTTCTCGATGAGCGGCGCGGCCTGGCGCGGAATACGTGTGGCGACCAGGGGTGAGGACGTAAGACGAGCAAACAGAAAGGAGTAAGAGGACGAGGTGGCGGGCCAGTGACATGGTGCGGCGTGGCGTGCAGGTGAAAAAACTCGTGAA
>CAZNQC010000163.1:0-6934 GCA_964574825.1 uncultured Sphaerobacteraceae bacterium
GTCGTTCGCGCTTCCAGCGGCAGGGCGGCCACCCAGTCGTAACCACCGCTGGCCCGCAGCAGGTCGCGGGTCCATTCGGAATCCTCCAGGACAGCCTGCCAGATCGCGGCATCCTCCGGGGTCGTGCGCGCGATCCGCCGGGCCGTGATCTCCCGCACCAGATCGGGGTCGGTCGCCAGGCGCCGGTCACCATTCCCGCGGACCCTGACCAGGTTGGGCAGCGCCGAGAGTCGTTCGACCGTCCCGACCGGGTCAAAACCAAGGCCGATGGCATCCCCCACGAACCACCAGGCATCCACCCCACCCGACCGTTCGACCTCGGCCAGTACCGCATCAAGCGCGATCGAGTTGCTGTGCACGTCGGAAAGTACCGCGATCCGCATCACCTACTCCCAGAACCTGCGAACGTAGGCCCGGGTCGGATGATGGGTCTCGTCCAGGGCCGCCAGCATCGCCGGAATGTCGTACTCGGCATACTGGCGGGTCAGCGAGTAGCCGGCATCGTCGGCTTCCAGCAGCGTCCACATCGCCCGCCGATCGTCCGTGTTGGGATTGGACACACTACCCAGGTTCCAGACCCGCACGCCGTCCACCGTTCGGTCCAGCGGCAGGTGCGTGTGGCCGGTGATGACGAGATCGGCATCGGCTCCGGCCAGGCGCTCGGCCACCACTGCGTCGGCATCGTCCGGGTTGATCCCGGGGCCGTCGTCCTTGCCGGGGGCCGCATGCACCAGCAACACCCGGGTCCCATCGGGCAGGGTGGTTCGCCATTCGACGGGAAGCTCCACCAGCCAGTCGCGCAACCCCACCGCCTGGGCCGCACCCACCGCCCATTCGAACCCCATGCCAAACGAGAGGGTCTGCAGGGCCGCGTCCACGTCATCGGCGGCCTTCGCCAGCAGGGCACGGTCGCCGTCCTGGTTCTCGGTCACCAGGTAGCGATCGGTATTGCCGCGCACGCGCACGAGATCCGGAATCGACGCCAGTCGCTGCAGGCTCCCGGCTGGGTCGTGGCCCAGCGCGGCGGCATCACCACCGAACCACCAGGCATCGACTCCACCAACGCGGTCGATATCGGCCAGCACGGCGTCCAGCGCCATCGCGTTGCCATGCACATCGGAAAAGATCGCCACTCGCATCGCTACGGAGTCCCTTCATGTGAACCATCTGTCGTGTGGGCAATGGTAACGGTCGGTCGCCGCCGGGCGACCATCTTCCGAATGATCAACGGTCCGGCAATCACCATCAGCAGCAGGCGTGCCATCTGGATCGAGGCCACCATCGCCACATTGGCCCCGGTATCGAGCGCCGCAATCGTCGCGGCGTCGATCCCGCCCGGCGAGGTCGCCAGCAGCGCCGTCAACAGGTCGAGATCGGTGGTCAGGTGCAGCACCCAGCCGATGCCAGCGCAGATCAGCACCAGGCCAGTGATGAAGAGAAGGCCATACGGCAACAGCGACCACAATTTCCGGATCACGCTGCGGTCGAACCGGGCACCGACATTGGACCCGAGGATGAGGTAGGCACCGGCCAGCACGAAGGCCGGCCACGCCAGCGGCCCAATGCCGATCAGGCCCGGGATGAGCCCGACCACCATTGCCCCAACCAGTGCCCCGGCCGGCAGGCGCAGCTTCACCCCCAACCAGCCGCCAATCCCGGCAACTGCCACGGCGAGGGCATAGCGCACAACCAGCGGGTCTCCCTCGCCACTCGCCATCGCCTGGTGGAGTTCCGGCGCCTCGGGATCGAGCACCCGCGCCAGCACCGCAATCGAGACGATCACGATCACCAGCCGGGCGTATTGCAGGAAGGCCACCAACCGGGCATCGCCGCCCAGTTCGTCACTCATCGCCACCATGCCGGAGGCCCCACCCGGAATCGTCCCCAGCGAAGCCGTGGCGACATCGATCGACGCCAACCGGTGCAGCACCACTCCCGCCAGGATCGAGACGATCAACACCAGCACCACCGCAATCATGATCGGCAACCAGTGGGCGGCGATGGGCGCGAACGAGTCGAGCGTGAAGGTGGCGCTCAACGTCGCCCCGATGATGGCCTGCACGATCGGAAAGAGGGGTGCGGTGGAGGGAACCGGCGGCGCACCACTGAGGGAGAGCACGACGGAGGCGATCATCGGGCCAACCAGCCAGGCCACCGGCACGCCAAACCGATCGCCCAGGAATCCCGCCAGCAGGATCACCACCCACGGGCCGAGCACTCGCAACGGCCCCCTGGTGCGGAGAAGGTTGGTGAAGGTTGTCAGGAACGACCGAACCGAGCGGGGCGACCGCATCACGCGCGTGCCAACCGACATCGATGGGGTGGAAACAGGGAAAGACACGAGGCGGAGACCCTTCAGGTGCAGGACCAGTGGACCGGCTGGCCGCCACTGCCCACCCGGTCCCGGCATTATCCCCCTCCCGGCAACCCTGGCCAGTTAACTCCAGTCATGGCTTCCGTTCACTGGTGGCATGACACGGCCACTCCACCATGTCGCCCCGTGCGACCAGATATCCTCACCAAGCGCTTCCTGGCGATGCTAAAGGAGGCAGGCGTCGTGCACGCATCCCTGTTTGGCAGCGTTGCTCGTGGCGTGGAACGTCCTGACAGCGATGTTGACCTGCTGGTGCGATTCGATCATGAGGCGTCGTGGGGAGACCGCTTCCTGCTGGAGGACTCACTTGGGAAGCTCTGCGGCCGCAGGGTCCAGCTTGTCACCACATTGCATCCGGCGTTCGAGCCATACATCCGACCAACCCTGCTGCCAATCCTGCCGAACTGAACCCGGAGAAGGCGCTGGCAGCGATGGGTCAGGCGGCCTGCCACTCGCGGAAGAGCACTACCTCGAGTTCGAACCGAAGTCCACTCACCCGTTCGAGCGCGCCCCGGATCGCGCCGCTATGGCGCCCATCCACCCGGCGCCGGGCCAGGTCGTGCGGAACCCCGAGCGTCACCGTCTCCCCGGTCACGGCCACAATCGCTGCCTCCCGCAACCAGGTCGCAACCTCCGCTCCGCCGATGCGGCCGTTGGCCTGCACCTCTGCCAGCACCGCCGACCACAACTGCCGATTGGTCATCCCACAGGCTTCGATGGCGAACACCGGCGCCACGAACGGCTCTGCTCCAATCTCGCCGAGCACTGGTTCGGCCGAGCCCGGAGGCGACCTGTGACTGATTCCAGGCCTCGCTGTCACAGCTCCGGTCGCAGCCTGTGACAATACCGACTCCGCCTTGTCACAGGCTTCCCGGTACTCTTCCGGAAGCCCTTCCCGCTGCCACCTGACCAGGATTTCCCGCACCCGGCGCGGGGCAACGAATGAACTCCCGGCCGCCACCGCGTCATCGATTGCCAATCCAACCCAGACCCAACCAGAACACCCGGTCTCACTCGCCGCCGGGTCGAAGAGTTCGGCAAGTTGACGCAGCAACCGGCGTTCGGCCGGTGTCGTGCGGCGATCGTTGGCTTCTTCGAACGATCGGATCGCCAGATCCTCATCGCGGCCAGCGTCGGGAGGTTCTGCATCAAATCGCCGGTCATTCTGCCGACCGAGTGTGTCAGAAACAGCTTCGCTCTGGTCAGTCGTTGTGGTTGTTAATGATTGGTATTGCATAGTGTTGCTCGGTGGAACACTGGTTTGGGGGGCATTGTTGGCGGCACCAACAGCGCTTGCCGAAACCGGCGTCGAACCAGTGTTGCCGGCATCATCATTGGTCGTTGAACCAGTGTTGGTCTTTGCAACAGAGGTTTCGGACGGGCGCTTCCTTGTCTTCTTCTCGACAGCTGGGCTGTCATTGGCGGTGTCGAGAGGTGTCGCGTCGGGTTCCTTGGTGTCACCGTCGTTGGGTAAAGAAAAAGCACCCTGGGGGTCATTTGCGCGACGCGAGGCGTGACCGGCCTTGCTGCGGGCCGAGGCTTTCGATTCGTCACGTTCGGTCTTCTCGGCCAGCTGCTGCCAGGTTGGATCCTGCCGCACCTCTTCGAGAATGGTGTGCCAGACATTCTGCGCATCGATCGGCGAGAACTTCGGTGAGAACATCCGGCGCACGTAGCGATAGACGGCCCGGTCCTTGTCGGCCAGGTGCACCACCTTCATCACGTCGTCCGTGGTGAGCTGGAAGTCGTCGCTGTGGTCCTTCACCCGGTAGAGGTTGTGGGGAACCTTCCAGCGGCGTCCCTGCTCGTCGGTGCGCGGCACCATCTCCTTGCGGATCTCGATCAGGTCGAGTGCCACCAGGATCTTGTTGATGGTGATCAGTTCGGCCCGGTCCTCGCCATAGAAATCCGCTTCGGACTGCTGCGACGGGAAGGCGTAGCCCCGGTGGGGTGAGTGTTCGCGCCGGTCCGTCCAGACGGTGTAGGAGTTGATCAACCCCACTCCCTTCAGGCCGATCAGGGGCGCGTACTGGGTGACGATGTTGTTCCAGTGCCAGAACCAGCCGCGGCGGCGCGTATCTTCACCCGAGCGCGTGCCGGCGGCTGACACATCACCGACGACCCCAGTGAGTGGCTGGTCGGCGGCGGGCTTCTTCGCTCTGGAGGTCGACGCAGGGCGGCCGGCACGCGGTGTCCGGGGCGAAGACTGATGGTCCTCGCTGGCCGAAGTAGCGTCCAGCTGATCTGGGGCGAGCTCCCGATTGGAGCGGTTGGCCGGTCGGCGGGGCATGGATCAGCCAGCCGCCCGGGCGGTGCCGGAGAGACACAGCATGGGTTGACACGCCCGGAATGGCGTGACTACAATCGAGTCGTTGCTCGGGTACACAAAACCCTCCCTTGGCGGGGATCGCAGCAAAACATCAGGTATGGAAGACAGATCAGGCGGTTTGGCGACGGTCCGATCGGCTTCCGGAATCACTCACAAGCAATGAATCTTCGAAGAGGACTGGTGTTGGCGCACTGGTCTTTTTCGTTAAGTCATCGCATCGATTCAGCGTCATCCCTCCCTTCCCTGTAGCCGGATGCATGGAGTTGGCGCTCCGTGTCCCGGTCGTTGTCCGCTGCCACCTGGCACCGGTGGAAACAGCCGTTGCCCGCTGCTTCCACCCCTGCCCGGCAATCACCTTCCAGCATACGTTGGGGACGACCTGTGTTTCCCCGTGTCCGGACGCCCAATCTCGCATCATCGCCCCGCCTCCCCCGCTGGCTGGGCGGCTTCTTCCAGACCTGGCAGTGGCAGTGTCGCGGGCTCGTCCTGCCTGCTCCGGGCCGGGCCCGATCGCACCGGACTGGACCCCATCGAGGCCATCACCGCCTCGGTCAGGCCCGTCCCAATCCGCCGGGTCCCCATCCGGCGGGCTGACTGCAGCGATGTCGCGAGGAGATCGAATGCAATGGTCGGGTTGGTGCCGGCCACGTGCAGAATCGACTCGCGCGCGCCATTGCTGAGGGTGGGCAGCTCGGCATCTGCCGCTCGCGCCGCCGCCAGCCAGGCATCGGCCAGCTGCTCGACCTCCGCCGGCGAGGGGCCGGCGAGCTGCGTTGTCACCTGGATCAGGCCGGCCAGGCGTGGGCGGCGTTGCATCCGGTCCAGCACCTCTGGCGGCCCGGCCAGCAGCACCTGCAGCCCGAGCGCTTCGTGATCGCGTCCAGGGCCGGCGAAGACCGAACCGAGAATCTCCAGTTGCGATCCAGCCAGGTCAGCATCGTCGAGCAGCAACAGCGGGGGCATTCCCTCCCCGGCGAGTTGCTGCACGTGGCGGCGCAGGTCGCGCGTCAGTTCGAGCCCAGTGCGGCCGGTGGGTTCACCGCCCAGCGCCACGATCGACTCGCGCAGTAACCCGGCATCCGATCGCTTGCCCGATTGCGGCCGAGGAAACCCGATCGCCCGGTCGTCTCGCTCGGCAAGCCACAGCACCACCTGTTCCAGCACGCGGGTGCGCCCGCTGCCTGGTCCTCCGGTCAACACGCCGATCCCCGGCGCACCCTGGGCCAGCCAGGCCTGGATGTCGGCGCGGGCGGGGACCTGCGACGGCAACTCCTGCAACGGGAGCGACTCCGGTGCCGGCAGCGATGTGGTCTGCGGCCGGTGGTCGACCATCACGATGCCTCCTCGCCACGACCGAGCCGTTCCCGAATCTCGCGGACACCCACCCCGTCCTGCCGCCAGGCGATCACCTGGTGCAGGGTGGCCAACTCGTGGTCGTCGAAGAGGAGATACCCGCTCTCGGTGCGGGCGGTGGGAATCACGATGCCTTCCCGCAGGTAGAAATCGAGATGGGTGCGGGTCAGGCCGGTGGCCGCTCGCAGGTCACTCGTCATATAGAAGCGAGCCAGAGGTCGCTCAGTCTGGCCTTCGCTCGCCGCGTCGGCTGGTGTTCGGTTGGCGGTCGATGGCTGCTGCGAGTGGACCACGTTGACTCCCGGGCAAATGGTATGCAACTGCATAGTGACATCTTCGTCGCCCGTCCACCGATTGTCAATGCATCATCAACGCCCGGTTCGCTGTCGGTGACCCTTTCGGACGTTGCCACCGACATCCCCCGGAAAGGGTTCATTTTCGGAAATCAGTCCATTTGGACCATGTTGTCGCACCGTGCGCGGGCGCAAAATGAATGTTCGGCGTGATTGGGCTGCACGCTGCAGGACACGGATGGATACACAATCATGATTACCACCATGCTGCGCGGGCGGATGAAACCGCGCTTGACCGGGAGCGCGGAGGAGCGCTCCGGTCTTCATCTGGTACCGGAGTCGGCCGAGGTGCGGGCTGCCCGCGTGATCGCCTCCCTGCGGGACAATCCGCGCGGCGATGACCACGGCCAGCAACTGGCTGGGGCCGAACGGGCCGTCACGGGCACCGAGTTCCCGTCGGAACGCCAGCGCGTCACGGGCTAGTCCCCAGTCGCATCCTCATCTGCACGGCTGAATGACGCCCCCGGCGGCAGCGTCATGACTCGTCGTGTGGTCTGCAACCCAGGCTGCTCGTACAACGCGATC
>CAZNQC010000163.1:7034-8896 GCA_964574825.1 uncultured Sphaerobacteraceae bacterium
GCGGCATGATCGTTCTGCACGGCATTCCCCAGTTGGGCCAGTTCAGGCTGGTCGGATCCGGCTGCCGGGCGGATGATGATGTCGGTGGGCATCGCTCTTCCCGGGATGTCAGGGCAAGGGAAACAGGACCTGGCGCTCTCGCGTTAGGGCAATCAGGAGCTGCCCCACCGAGGAATGGCGGCCGCTTCCTTTATACTCTCGCGGAGGATGTCACCGGGCGAGCCCGAACTTCGGCGGAGCGCAAGCGGAACCGGCCGCCAAGCCCCCGTTTCGCACCGCATTCGTCATCGCCTGGGGTGCCAGTCGTCCCATCCCCTGTCACCTGCTCGGAAAGGAATCGGGAGCCCCCGTTCATGGAGCCAAGACCGCAACGCCCACGCACTCCAGCATCATCGTCTGCCCAGGGTACGCGTCAACAACCGACGCAGGACATTCCGCCCGGGTATGCGGGCGATCCCACCGCGTTCGTCGCTCCCCAGCGCACTGAGTACGACTACAGCCCGCTCGACCTGGCACCACCGGGTCAGCGACGTCGTCGCCAACTGGTGGCCGCCGCCATCGGTGCCCTGAGTGTGCTGTTGCTGGGAGCCATCATTTTCTTCAGCTACTTGTTGCTGCGCGACGAGGACCCGCCCAACCAGAACGACGACCTGCTGGCCGCCCAAACCCAGGTTGCCAATCAGGAAGCCACCCTCTCCGCCAACCAGACCGTGGTGGCCCAGGCTGCCGCGGAACAGACCGCTGCTGCCGAGGCGCTCAACCCGGGGTCCACCGAGGAAGCTTCGGGCCAGGAAGCAACCGAGGAACCGGCCACCGGCAACGAGGGTGAGACCTCCGCCACCGAAGCGGCTGCCGAGACCCCGGCCGGGAATGAAACCGACCAGACCACGGCCGAGGAAACACCGGGCGCACCGGACCTCTCCGGCAATGGCTCGCTGGACGAGGCTGGTTTGGAAGCACTATTGCCGGTTGCCGACCAGGTGCCGGCCGATTTGACCGAAGAGATCAACACCACCCGGGCCCAGGAACAGGTGGTCGAGTCGCTGGGTGGGGGACGCCCGGCCGAGGCCAATCTCGAGGATTGGGGCTGGAGCGCCAATGTCGATCGCGCGTTCCAGGTGGCTGACCCGGCGGCGGCCGATCCGGCCAGCACCACCTATCTGGGAGTGAGTATCCACGGCTTCGCCAGCCCGGCCGCCGCTGCGGAGGCCCTTCCCTTCTTCGCTGACATCCTGATCAGCGGTGGTGGGTATGCCGAACTCGACGCACCGGACATCGGTGATTCGGCCATGATGCTGACCGCCACCAACGAGGAAGGCGTGACCTTTGTGACGCTGTATGTGCAGGATGGGTCGGTGCTCTATCGCTTCCTGGGGTCATCGCCGGCTGGTGATCCGGCCCAGGATGTGCTGGCGCTGGCCAACGACCTGCTCGGCGGATAGGTCAGCACCTGGAAGGACGGCTCGATGTTTGGACGCGACAACCTCGTCGGAATGCTGCTGCTGGTGTTGTGCGGCGTGGTGATCGCGATCCTGCTCTGGTCGATTGTGACAGGTGAGCGGATTTCCGTGAGCGTGCCGCCCGTCGTGGGCTGGATCATCGGGGCGCTGTTCATCGGCGGGCTGATCTACGGCTTCACCCAGAGCGGCTTGTTCCGTCGCCTGCGGGGCGGCCAGGGTGGCCCCCAGTGGCCGGACCCGACGACAGGCCGCAAGTCGCTCTGGGATCGCCTGCGCGGCAAGTAACGCCCACCAATTCCACCAGGATACGGAACCCGCCCGGTCGAGACTGCCTCGGCCGGGCGGGTTTGGCGTTGATGGCGGGTGATTGGCGGACGGCGCGCTATTCGCCCCCGGCCATCA